>NZ_JBHVER010000015.1:0-76133 GCF_042802195.1 Kitasatospora sp. NPDC057500
CGCCTGGACCGCGCGATCTCCCGCTCCCGGCGGCTGAGCAGGGCGCAGGAACGACTCGGTCGTCGCCGCCGACCGGGTGGCGGGGGGCGGGCTTGGCGAAGACCTGGAAGCCCTCGGTGGGCGGGGCGCCGGCGCCGGGGACCAGGTTGCCGCTGGTGGAGCCGAAGACCACCGTGCGGCCGGTGGCGGACACGAACGGCGCGTTCGAGGAGCCGTTGCCCAGCGAGCCGTCCGGGGCGGTGGCGACGCGTTCGGTCCGGCCGGTGCGCAGGTCCTGGCGGTAGACGTCCCAGTCCGCGTGCTGCGGGCCGGGGACCAGGTTGTCGGCGGCGGACTCGAAGTAGATCCAGCGGTTGTCGGCGGTGATCGAGCCGTGGTCGGAGGAGCCGACCGAGCTGGTCCCCGGCAGGCCGCCGCTGACCTTCGTCACCGTGCCCGTCGTCAGGTCCCGGACGTGGAGCACCGTGTGGTAGCGGTGGCCGTTGGTCGAGCCGCCCGGCTCGGGCAGGGTGTAGACCGCGCGCCGCCCGTCGGGACTGATCGTCGCCTCGAAGCTGGAGTGGCCCACCTCGCCGTCGAGACCCACGCTCACCGGCGTCAGCTTCCCGGACGGCACGTCATAGGTGTAGTAGACGGCGGACGTCGGGTGCGAGAGGACCGGCTGCGCCTGCGCCAGGGCCTTCGGGAGGCTGCGGCGCGCGGCCTCGGCGGCGCTCGGGGTGAGGTCCGCCTCGGCGGGGTCGGCGGGCGGCTGCTCCTCCGGCAGCAGGGCGGAGAGCGAGGAGAAGCCGATGGTGCGGCCGTCCGCGCTGATCGTCGGGTGGATCGAGAGGCTCTCGCCCGGCCGGCCGTTCGCGTCACGCGAGACGAGCCGGGTGGTGTGGGTGCGGCGGTCGGTGAGGTAGACGTTGTACTTCCAGGTGTACGGCCTGTTCAGCGTGGGATCGCCGTCCACCGGGCCGCTGTCCACCACCGTCGGGTCCAGGTCGGTCCGGGCGGACACGAAGGCCACGTAGCGGCCGTCCGCGCTGATCGAGGGCGCGTAGGAGGAGTGGAACCGGTCGGTGTCGGTACCGGCCGGGCCGGCGCTGATCAGCTCGGTGCGCCCCGTCCAGCGGTCGCGCACGTACACCTCGCCGCGCCCCTTCACCGGCAGGCCGGGCACCACGTCCTCGGCGTCGCTGTCGAAGGCGACGTAGCGGCCGTTGGCGTTGATCGCGACGTAGTCGGTGAAGCCGGCCAGCGGCTCGTCCGCGTCGGAGAGGTTGACGCGCTCGGTGCGGCCGGTGCGCAGGTCCGTCACGAAGGCGTCGCGCCAGGTCTTGCCGGGCTGCTCCACCAGGTTGGTGGCCCAGGAGGTGAACAGGGCGTAGCGGCCGTCGGCGCTGACGCCCTGGCTCCAGGACTGGTCGTCGGGCACGGCGCCGTTCAGCCCGGTGCTGATCTGGACGGTGCCGCGCGGCACCGGGCGGGCCTGGGCCGGGGCGGTGGCGGCGGTCGCGGCGATCAGCACGGCCGCGGCCAGCACACCGCCGCCGGCGAGCCGGCGGTTGCGGGTCGTCCGGGTGGTACGTGGCATGGCGTTTCCCCTCTGCTTGCCCGGCCGGGCTCCCTCCCGGTGGCGGGCTCTGCGGGAAAGCCAATCCCCGGGCGGGCCGGCGGGTCAACGGCTGTCGGCGTTCGGCGGCGGAAAATACGTCAACGGTCCTATCCGCCGGGGCCCGGCGCTCCGGCCCGGCGGCCGATGTCACAATCGCCGCCCGTACGGAGTCATAGAGGGCGAGGGCGAGCGAACAGCGGACCACGTGGCACGGAGGGAACCTCATGAACTGGCGTGAGTCGGCCCGGTGTCGAGGCACGGACCCCGAACTCTTCTTCCCCATCGGCAGCGGCACCAGCTTCCCGACGATCGTGCAGAGCGAGGAGGCGAAGGCCGTGTGCGGGCGCTGTCCGGTGTCGAGGCAGTGCCTGGAGCGGGCGCTGGAGGCGCCCGTGGAGGGGATCTGGGGCGGGACGACGGAAGCGGAACGCCGCGCGCTGCGACGGCGCCGGGCATGAGGCGCCGCGGCGGTGGCCGGGCGGGCCGTCCGTTGTTTGTCCGGCCCGCGCGTGCTGGGGCATCATGGGGCGGGCCCGAGCCGATCCGGGTCCGGACCTCGGACTGCGTGGTGGTGGCGGATGGCGGGCGGCGCTCCTTGGCGCGGACTGGGGGGACCGGGCGGGACCGCCGGTCCGGGCGGACTGCGCGGGCGGCGGGGCGAGCGCGGTGCGCTGGACCGGGTGACCGACGGCGTCCGCGGCGGCCGGGGCGAGGTGCTCGTGCTGCGCGGTGAGCCGGGGGTCGGCAAGTCGGCCCTGCTGGAGTACCTGGCGGGCGGCGCGACCGGGTGCCGGGTGCTGCGGGTGGCGGGCGTGGAGTCGGAGATGGAGCTGGCGTTCGCCGGGCTGCACCAGCTGTGCCTGCCCCTGCTGGGACGGCTCGACCGCATCCCCGGTCCCCAGCGTGACGCCCTGTCCGTCGCCTTCGGCCTCGAAGCCGGGAGCACCGGCGGCGCGCCGGACCGCTTCCTGGTCGGCCTGGCCGTCCTCAGCCTGCTGGCCGAGGCCGCCGAGGAGCAGCCGCTCGTCTGCGCCGTGGACGACGCCCAGTGGCTCGACCGGGTCTCCGGCCAGACCCTGGCCTTCGTCGCCCGCCGGCTGCTGGCCGAACCCGTGGCCCTGGTGTTCGCGGTGCGCACCTCGGCGCCCGCCGCGGGCGGCAACCCCTTCGCGGACGGCGACCCGTTCGCAGGTCTGCCCGAGACGGTGGTCCGCGGACTGCGCGACGACGACGCGCGGGCGCTGCTGGAGTCGGTGGTCCCCGGCCGGATGGACGAACGCGTCCGGGACCGGATCGTCGCCGAGACCCGCGGCAACCCGCTCGCCCTGCTGGAGCTGACCCGGGGCCTGACCGCGGCCGAACTGGCCGGCGGGTTCGGGCGTCCGGACGTCCGCCCGCTGGCGAGCCAGATCGAGCAGAGCTACCTGCGGCGCATCGGCGCGCTGCCCGACGCGGCCCAGCGGCTGCTGCTGGCGGCGGCCGCGGAGCCGGTGGGCGACGTGCCGCTGCTGCGCCGGGTCGCCGAGCGCCTCGACATCGGCGCCGACGCGGCGGGAGCGGTGGAGGCCGCGGGACTGGTGGAGTTCGGCACCCGGGTGCGCTTCCGCCACCCGCTGGTGCGCTCGGCCGCCTATCGCGCCGCCGACCCCGCCGTGCGCCGCGACGTGCACCGCGCGCTGGCCGAAGCGACCGATCCCGATTCCGACGCGGACCGCCGGGTGTGGCACCGCGCCCACGCCGCCGTCGAACCCGACGAGGCCCTGGCGGGCGAACTGGAACGCTCGGCCGGCCGGGCCCAGGCCCGCGGCGGGATCGCGGCGGCCGCCGCCTTCCTGCGGCGGGCGACCGAGCTGACGCCCGACGCGGCCCGGCGCGGCACCCGGGCGTTGACCGCCGCGCAGGCCGCCTTCGACGCGGGCGCCCCCGACGCGGCGCTCGAACTCCTCGCCGCGGCGCGGTTGGGCCCGCTGGACGAGGCGCAGCAGGCCCGGCTGAGCCGGCTGCGCGCCCAGACCGTCTTCGCCCGCAGACGCGGCGGCGAGGCGCTGCCGCTGCTGCTCGACGCCGCCGGCCGGCTGGCGCGGATCGACGGCGCGGACGCCCGCGAGGCGTACCTGGACGCCCTCGGGTCGGCGGTCTTCGCCGGACGGACGGGCGCACCCGTCGGCGTGCGGGAGGTCGCCGAGGCCGCCCGCACGGCCCTGCCCGTGGCGCTGCCGCCGCGGCCGACGGACCTGCTGCTCGAAGGCCTGGTCGGCTGGTTCGCCGACGGCTGCGCCACCGGCGGCCCGCTGCTGAGGTCCGCGCTGGCGGCGTTCGGGCGGTCGGCGTACGGGAAGCCGGTGTCGGGGAAGCCGGCGCACGGGAGGCCGGCGGTCGGACGGTCGGCGTTCGGACGCTCGGAGGGCGCCGAGGACGGCGAGGTCATGCGCTGGCTCTGGCTGACCTGGCTGGTCGCCGGCGAGATGTGGGACGACGGGACGTGGCACCGGCTGACCGAGCGCGCGGTCGGCTCGGCCCGCGAGACGGGTGCCCTCAACTTCCTTCCGCTGGCCCTCGGTTACCGCGCCGCCCTGGCCGTGCACACCGGTGACTTCGGCCTCGCCGCCGCCCTGATCGACGAGGCCGACACCCTCACCGAGGTGACCGGCCACTCGCCGATCGCCTACCCCTCGCTGCTGCTGCTGGCCTGGCGCGGCGAGGGCCCCCGGGTCGCGGAGGTGATCAGCGCCGCCGCCGGGGAGGCCACCACCTGGGGCGAAGGGCGGGCGATCGGCCTGGAGCACTACCTCCTCGCCGTCCTCCACAACGGCCTCGGCCGGTACCGGGAGGCGCTGGACCACGCCGAACGGGCCGTGGAGTACGAGGACTTCGCGGTCGCCGGGTTCGCGCTCGCCGAGCTGGTCGAGGCGGCCGCCCGCGCCGGCGCCCCCGAGGCGGCCGAGGCGCCGCTGCGTCGGCTGGCGGAGCGGGCCGAGGCCGGCGGCACGGACTGGGCGCTCGGGGTGCTGGCCCGCTCACGGGCGCTGGTGAGCGAAGGGCCGGCCGCCGAACGGCTGTACCGCGAGGCCGTCGAGCGCCTCGGGCGCAGCCGGGTCGCCGTCCAGCTCGCCCGCACCCACCTGGTGTACGGCGAGTGGCTCCGCCGCGAGAACCGGCGCGCCGACGCGCGGGCGCAGCTGCGCACCGCGCACGGGATGCTGCGGGGCTTCGGCGCGGGCGCCTTCGCCGAGCGGGCCCGGCGCGAACTGCTGGCCACCGGAGAGACGGTGCGGTCCCGCCCGGCCGACGGGGCCGGTCCGCGCGAGGCCCTGACGACCCAGGAGGGGCAGATCGCCCGGCTGGCCGCCGACGGGCTGACGAACTCCGAGATCGGCGCCGAACTGTTCATCAGCCCGCGCACCGTGGAGTGGCACCTGGGCAAGGTGTTCACCAAGCTCGACGTCAGATCGCGCAACCGGCTCCGCGCCGCCCTCACCGGCGCCTGACGCCGCCACCGGGGCCCCGGGCCCGTCCCGGGCCGACCCCCCCGGGTCGACCCCGGCCCGTCCCGGCCCGTCCCGGGTCTGCCCCGGGCCGTCCCCGGGGGTGGACCGGGGATCTCCCGGGCGCGGGCCGCCGGGCCCGGGCGGCAGGGTGGTTCCGGCGGCACCGACCGGCGCCGCGCGGGGACGGAGCGGAAGGGCCTGCCGGTTGATGACTCGGGAGCCGATGCTGGGGCGGAGCCGTGAGTGCGCGGCGCTCGACGGACTGCTCGACGCGGTGCGCGCCGGCGAGAGCCGGGTACTGGTGCTGCACGGCGAACCAGGGGTCGGGAGAACCCGGCTGCTGGAGTACGCGACCGCCCGCGCCCGGGGGTTCAGGGTGGCCAGGGTGACCGGCGTCGAGTCGGAGACGGAGCTCCCGTACGCCGGCCTGCACCAGCTGTGCGCCCCGTTCCTGGGCCGGCTCGACCGCCTGCCGGCTCCGCAACGCGACGCGCTGGCCACGGCGTTCGGCCTGGCCGCGGGCCCCTCGCCGGCCCGCTTCCTGGTCGGGATCGCCGTCCTCGGCCTGCTCGCCGACGCCGCCGAGCAGGAGCCGCTGGTCTGCGCCGTCGACGACGCCCAGTGGCTGGACGAGGTCTCCGCCCACACCCTGGCCTTCGTCGCCCGGCGGCTGCTCGGCGAGCGGATCGCCCTGGTCCTCGCGGTGCGCGAGCCCGCACCCGACGCCGGGTTCGCGGGGCTGCCCCGGCTCGCGGTGGGCCGGCTGAGCGACGGCGACGCCCGCGCCCTGCTGGCCGCCGTCGTCCCGGGCCGGCTCGACGAACGGGTCCGCAACCGGATCGTCGCCGAGACGCAGGGCAACCCGCTGGCCCTGCTCGAACTGCCGCACGGGCTGACCCCCGAGGAGCTGGCGGGCGGCTTCGGACGCCCCGACGCCCGGCCGCCGGCCGGCCGGACCGAACAGGCCTATCTGCACCGGGTCCGCGCCCTGCCGCCGGGCCCCCGGCAGCTGCTGCTCATCGCGGCGGCCGAACCGGTCGGCGACGTCACCCTGCTGACCAGGGCGGCGGCCCTGCTCGGCGTCGAGGAGTCCGCCGCCGCCTGCGCCGAGGCCGCCGGCCTGGTCACCATCGGGACCAGGGTGCGCTTCCGCCACCCCGGGGTGCGCTCGGCGGCCTACCGGGCCGCGAGCGCCGAGGCCCGGCAGCAGGTGCACCGGGCCCTGGCCGACGCGACCGACCCGGACACCGACCCCGACCGCCGCGCCTGGCACCTCGCCAACGCCACCGCCGGCCCCCACGAGCAGGTCGCCGAGGAACTGGAGCGCTCCGCGGGCCGGGCGCAGGCCCGCGGCGGGGTCGCCGCGGCGGCCGCGTTCCTGGCCCGGGCCGCCGAACTCACCGCCGACCCGGCCGCCCGTGCCGCCCGGGCCCTCGCGGCGGCCCAGGCCAAGTACCAGGCCGGCGGCTACGACACCGCGCGCGAACTGCTGGACGCCGCCTCCCTCGGCCCGCTGGACGAACGCCGGCTCGCCCAGGCCGAACTGCTGCGCGGCCGGATCGTGCTCGCCGCCACCAGCACCGGCAGCGCCCTGCCGATGCTGGTGCGGGCCGCCGACCGCCTGGAACCGCTGGACGCCGCACTGGCCCAGCAGACCTACCGCGACGCGCTGGACGCCGCACTCGTCGTCGACCGGGCGCCGGGCGGCGCCCGGCTGCGGGACGTCGCCCGGGCCGTGCTCGCCGCCCCGCCCGGGCCGCCGCCGGTCCGCAACGACCTGCTGCTGCGCGGCCTGGCCGCGATGACCGTCGACGGCTTCGCGGCGGGCGCGCCCATGGTGCTGAGTGCCCTGGACGCCCTGCGCACCGAGGAGGTCTCCCCGGCGGAAGGCCTCGGCTGGTTCCCGCTCGCCGCCCGGATGGCCTTCACCGTCTGGGACTTCGACAGCAGCACGGTGCTCTCGACGCGGCTGGTCGAGCTGGCCCGCGAGACGGGCGCGCTGTCGGTGCTGCCCTCGGCGATCCTGCAACTGGTGTCCAACCGCGTCCTGGCCGGCGAGATGGACCGGGCGGACGCGCTGATCGCCGAGGCCAGAGCGATCGGCGAGGCCACCGGGAGCCACTACCTCGCCCACTACGCCTCGCTGGTGACCGAACCGTGGAAGGGCCGGGAGGCCGAGGTCCTGCGGGCGGTCGACGCGATGGCCCGGGACGCGGACCCGGGCGACGCCCCGGGCTCCGGAGCCTGGGCGAAGGCGGTGCTGTACAACGGGCTCGGCCGCTACGAGGAGGCGTGCGCCGCCGCCGAGCAGGGCGCGGAGAACCTCCAGGAGATCGGCCTGGCGATCCGGTCGATGGTCGAACTCGTCGAGTCAGCCGCCCGCAGCGGCCGGCGGGCCCGCGCCGCCGAGGTCGCCGACCGGATCGCCGGCACGGCCCGGGCCAGCGGCACCGACTGGGCCCTCGGCACTTCGGCCATGGTCCGTGCCCAGGTGAACGACGGACCGGCCGCCGAGGCCCTCTACCAGGAGGCGGCCGAACGCCTGGGCCGCACCGGCGTCCGGATCACCCGCGCCCGCGCCCACCTGCTCTACGGCGAATGGCTGCGCCGGGAGAACCGCCGGGTCGACGCCCGCGAGCAACTGGGCATCGCGCACCAGGCGCTGAGCCGGATCGGGGTGAAGGGCTTCGCCGAGCGCGCCTGGCGCGAACTGCGCGCCACGGGGACGGGGCCGGGCACGACGGCTGTGCCCAGGCGGGGCGCCGAGTCGCGCACCGCCGAGCCGCGTACCACGCTCACCGCCCAGGAGGCCCAGATCGCGCGCCTGGCGGGCGGCGGGATGACCAACCCCGAGATCGGCGCCCAGCTGTTCATCAGCCCGCACACGGTGGAGTGGCACCTGCGCAAGGTCTACACCAAGCTCGGCGTCACCTCGCGCCGGCAGCTCAGCGGCGCGCTGGTCGACGAGCCGGCCGTCCCGGCCTGAGCCCCCGGCACCGGGACCGGGACCGGCACGAGCACCGGCACCGGCACGAGCACCGGCATCGGCCACCAGGGTACGGACCACGCACCCTCCGGGGCGTCACCGACGGGCGCGCGGCGCGAGCGTGGTCACAGCGGCGTCGACGGACGCCGCAGACGGAAACGGAGCGATGCCGTGGTGACCGCCTTGCAAGACCTCCCGCCCCAGCCGTCCACGACCGTCGGCCGAGGCACCCTGGACGAGGCCGCGACCGACTTCGAGCGGCTGCGCCCGCAGCTCTTCGCCATCGCCTACCGCACGCTGGGCATCGCGGTCGAGGCGGAGGACGTCGTCCAGGACGTCTGGCTGCGCTGGCAGAACGCCGACCGCGCGGCCGTCGTCAGCCCCGCGGCCTTCCTCTCCCGTGCCACCAGCCGACTGGCCATCAACGTCGCCCAGTCCGCCCGCTCCCGCCGCCAGACCTGCCTGCGCCCCGGGCTGCCCGAGCCCGTCGACCCCGGCGCCGACCCCGAGACGGGGATGCAGCGGACGGAGGAACTGGAACTCGCCCTGCTCCTGGTCCTGGAACGGCTGACGCCGACCGAGCGCGCGGTGTACATCCTGCGCGAGGCCTTCGAGTACACCCACGCCGACATCGCCGCGATGCTCGGCCTCAGCCCCGTCAACGCCCGCAAGATCGCCAGCCGCGCCCGCCACCGCCTCACCGCCGAGCAGCGCGCCACGGTCGACGCCGTGGAGCACCGCCGGCTCCTGGAGGTCTTCGTCACCGCGGCCCGCACCGGAGACGTGGCCTCCCTCAAGTCGATCCTCGCCGCCGGGCGCTGACCGCGCGTCGCCTCCGTCCGCGGGTCCGCTCCCGGCCTCGCCACCCCCGTTGGCCTGGGGTTTCGGCAGGTTCTAGGATCTCCGGCATGGCAACGCGACTTGTACAGATCAATATGAAGGCTCAGGACGACTCCGCGCTCGGGCGGTTCTGGGCGGAGGTGCTCGGCTGGGGGATCGACAGCGAGGGGCCCGGTGTCACCAACCTCGAACCCGTGGGCTTCGCCTACCCGGACCCCGTGGCCGTCTGCATCGACATCGTGGCCCGCCCGGAACCCAAGACGGCGAAGAACCGGGTGCACCTCGATCTGGCCACCACCTCGGCGGCCCATCAGGAGGAGTTGGTCGCGCGCCTGAAGGATCTCGGTGCGACGCTCGCCGACGTGGGGCAGGGCGATGTCCCCTGGACGGTCATGGCGGACCCGGAGGGCAACGAGTTCTGCGTCCTGGAGCCCCGCCCGGTCTACCGGGACACCGGGCTGATCGCCGCGGTGGTGGTCGACTGCACCGATCCGCGGGAGATGGCCCGGTTCTGGGGCGGGGCGACGGACTGGACGCTGCACGAGGTCACCGACGACCACGCGACCATGCGCTCCGCCGAGGGCGTCGGCCCCTACCTGGAGTTCGTCCGCACCCCCGACACCAAGAGCGGGTGGAACCGCGTCCACCTCGACGTCGCCCCCTACCGCGGTGACGACGCGGCCGAGGAGGCGGCCCGCCTGCGCGCCCTGGGGGCCACCGACCCCGAGTTCGACCGGTCCGCGATCCACTGGACGGTCCTGGCCGACCCGGAGGGCAACGAGTTCTGCCTGCTCTCCCCTCGCTGACCCCGAGAGCGGCTCCGGCCGGTCCCGACGGGCGGCACGACGGGCGGCACGACGGGCCCCGGGCCGCCGACAGCGCGGCCCTGGGCCCGGGCCGCTCCCGTTCCGCCGGGCGAGGCCACCGACGGCTCCCGACCCTCCGTCGGCCGGTCGGCGGCACCCCGGAACCCCGGCCGGTCGGTCACTGTGATCTGCGCCACAAGGTACTTGTTGGTAGGCAATGCGGAGCGTGATGGCGGTCGGCGTGGGCTGGTCGAACCGTTTGTCGTCGCAGTGCGCTCCGTGAGACCGGATCCCGGAATTCCCTGTTCCGCTACGGTTTACTTCGTCGTCGCCCTGGTGTGATCCGGGTGGCTCTCCTAGTCTGAGGGCCGGCCTGCAGAGGTCACGGGGGAAGGAAACCATAAATGACGGCGACGACGCCGCGTGCTGCCCATTTGTCCTCGCCCGGCGAGGAGGCCGCCAGGATTCAGGAGCGGCTGCAGAAGGACCTGGTCCGGGTGCGGGAGGCTCTGCACTCCCTGCTGATTCCGCCGCACAGCCGCATTCGGGAACCGGTGCTCCATGCCGTGGAGAACGCGGGGCACCTGCTGCGGCCGACGCTGGTCCTGCTCTGTTCGTACCTGCTCGACGACGAGGTCGGCGGGCGCACCCGCCGGCGGGTCATCGAGGGGGCGGCGGTCGTGGAGACCCTGCACATCGCGACCCTGCACCACGACGACGTGATCGACGAAGCGCAGATCAGGCGCGGTGAGCCGAGCATCAACGCCAAGTACGGCAACGCCATCGCCCTGCTGGCAGGGGACTACCTGCTGGCCCGCTGCATGCAGGGCGCCGCCGCCCTGGGCCGGGCCCAGCTGCTCACCATGGCCGAGACGCTGACCGACATGTGCGTGGGGCAGATGCTGGAGTCCACCCAACTGCACGACCCGACGCGCTCCGAGGCGGACTACTTCGCGGCGATCTCCGGGAAGACGGCGCGGCTGCTGCGGTCGGCGGCCGCGACGGGGGCGCTCCAGTCGAAGGCGGGGAGGGGGGAGCGGGAGGCGCTGGAGAGCTTCGGCCACAACCTCGGCATGGCATTCCAGATCTGGGACGACATTCTCGACATCTGCAGCCGGGAAACCGGGAAGCAGCAGGCGAAGGACATTCTCAACGGCGTCTACACATTGCCGGTGATTTATGCCGTCCAGGATTTCGGGGATCGCCTGGTCCCGGTTCTCCGCAAAAAGCCGCTTTCCGTCGGGCAATGCGAGGAAGTGGTGTCGCTGCTGCATGAGTCGGGGGCGATCGTCCGGGCGGCCACGGTCGCGCAGCGTTACACCGATGACGCACTTCACGCGGTGGAGACCCATCCCGCGACCGCCCCGCACGCACCCGTCGTGCGGCGCTGCCTCACCGACCTGGTCGGCAGCTTCGCCGCCCGGCACCCCGCGTTGCAGGCGCTGCGCGACGCCGCCTGAGCGGATCCGCGCGCGATCACCGCACGCGCGATCACCGCACGGGAGATCACCGCCCGACGGCCCCGCACGCCCTCCGACGGCGTGCCCGGGAACGGCCCGGCCTCAAGGAGTAGTGCTGTGCAACAGCTCCGAAGCGACCTCATCACCGACTACGACCGCCTCGCCGGCACCTGGTGGGACCCGCGCGGCCCGCTCGCGCCGCTGGGCTGGATCGCCCGCGCCCGGGCCGGGTTCGTCCCCGCCGCGGCCCGGGCGGACGCCGAACTGCTCGACCTGGCCTGCGGGGGCGGGCTGTTCGCCCCGCACCTGGCCGGCAAGGGATACCGGCTGACCGGCGTGGACCTGTCCCACCTGTCCCTGCGCGAGGCCTCCCGCCACGGCTACCACTCCCTCGCCCGCGCCGACCTCGCCCGGCTGCCCTTCGCCGACCAGTGCTTCGACGTCGTCACGGCCGGGCAGTGCCTGGAGCACGTCCCCGACCCGTACGCGGCCGTGGCCGAGGCCTGCCGGGTGCTGCGCCCGGGCGGGACGCTGATCGTGGACACCATCGCGGACAGCCGCCTGGCCCGGCTGGTGGCCGTCACCCTGGCGGAGAACCTGCCGCTGCCGGGCCGGCCCGAGCGCGGCACCCACGACCACCGGCTGTTCGTCAACCGCGCCCGGCTGCTGCGCACCGCCCGCTCGCACGGCGTGGAGCTGCGGCTCCTGGGCCTGAGGCCGCACGTCCGGGAGGGGCTCGGCTACCTGGCCGGGCGGCGCGAGACGGTCCGGATGGTCCCGGTGAAGGCCACCGGCGTGCTCTTCCTCGGCGTCGGGACGAAGCGATGAGCGGGGAGGCGGCCACCCGGCCCGGTACGGCGAAGCGGCCGTCCGTCGTCCGTGCCTGGCTGCTCGGGGCCCGGCTGAAGACCCTGCCGGTCACGCTGGCACCGATCGCGGTCGGCACCGCCGTGGCCGCCGGCGCCGGCGGGCCCGTGCAGGCCTGGCGCACCGCGCCGACCCTGGTGTTCGCACTGGGCTTCGTCCTGGGCACCAACTTCCTCAACGACTACAGCGACGGGATCCGCGGCGCCGACGACCACCGGGTCGGCCCGGTGCGTCTGGTGGGCTCCGGGCAGGCGTCGCCCGGGCAGGTGCTGCGCTTCGGGCTGGTCCTGTACGGCGTCGCCACCGCGGCCGGCCTGGTGATGGCCGTGACCGTCAGCTGGTGGCTGCTGGCCCTGGCCGCGCTGTGCGCGCTGGGCGGCTGGTTCTACACCGGCGGCTCCCGACCGTACGGCTACCACTCGCTGGGGGACGTGAGCATCTTCGTCTTCCACGGCGTCATCGCCGTCTGCGCCACCACCTACATCCAGCTCGAACGGGTGCCGGCGCTCGCGGTGGGCGCCTCCGTCCCGATCGGGCTGCTGGCGTGCGCGCTGCTGACCACCAACAACCTGCGCGACATCCCCACCGACACCGAGGCCGGCAAGATCACCATCGCGGTCCGGCTCGGCGCGCGCCGCACCCGGATCTACTACGCGCTGCTGGTCGCCGCGGCGTTCGCCGTCGCGCTCTCCCTGGCGCCCGGGCGGCCCGCCGTGCTGCTGGTGGCCGCCGCCGCGCCCGTCGCGGTGCGGCCGCTGCGGCTGGTGCTCGGCGGCGCCCGGGGCGGCGACCTCGTCCCCGCGCTGGAGCACACCTGCTGGCTGCTGCTCGCCTTCGGCGCGCTGCTCTCGACCGGGCTCGCCCTGTGACCGGGGCCGCCGCCGGGCGGGACGGCGGGACGAACACGGAACCGGAGCACGAGGTCCTCGTGATCGGCGCCGGCTTCTCCGGCATCGGCACCGCGGTCGGGCTGCTGCGCGCCGGCATCGAGGACTTCCTGATCCTCGACGAGCAGGACGGCGCCGGCGGGTCCTGGCACGCCAACCGCTACCCCGGCATCGCCGTGGACATCAGCGCCTTCTCCTACTCCTTCTCCTTCGCCCCGCACCCCTCCTGGACCCGGGCCTTCCCGTCCGGCGCGGAGCTGAAGGCCTACGCCGAGGACTGCGTCGACCGCTACGGCCTGCGCTCCCGGCTGCGGCTCGGAGCGCGGGTCGTGCGCGCGGTCTACGACGGGACCGGCCACCTGTGGCGGGTCCGACTCGCGGACGGCGCCCTGCTGACCGGCCGCTACCTGGTCTGCGCCACCGGCTGGCTCACCCGCCCCAGAACACCCCGCCTCGAAGGCCTCGACGACTACACCGGCCGGGTCGTGCACACCGCCCGCTGGGACACCCGGCTGGACCTGGACGGGCAGCGCGTGGCCGTCGTCGGCACCGGCGCCTCCGCCGTCCAACTGGTCCCCGAGATCGCCCCGCGGGTGCAGCGCCTCGACGTCTACCAGCGCACCCCCACCTGGGTGTTCCCCAAGCCGGACGTCCCGGTGCCGGCCACCGCACGGCGCCTGTTCGCCGCCGCGCCGTGGACCCAGCGCGCGGTGCGGACGGCCACCGACGCCGTCACCGAGGTCGGCTTCGTCCTCGCGATGATCCACTACCGGCGGTTCCCCTTCCTGGTGCGCGCCGGAGAGGCCTTCGCCCGCCTCTACCTGCGCCAACAGGTCAGGGGGGACCGGACGCTGATGGCAGCCCTGGCCCCCGGCTACCGGCTCGGCTGCAAACGCCCGTCCTTCGGCAAGGGCTACTGGCGCGCCTTCACCCGCGAGGACGTCCACCTGCACACCGCACCCATCGAGCGGATCACCCCCACCGGCATCGCCACCGCCGACGGGGCCGAACACCCCTGCGACGTCCTGGTCCTGGCCACCGGCTTCCACGCCCTGGACAACCTGCCGCCCTTCCCGGTGCACGGCCTCGGCGGGCGGGACCTGCGGGAGTTCTGGCGCGCCGAGCGCTTCCAGACCTACGAGGGCACCTCCGTCAAGGGCTACCCCAACCTCTGGTTCATCGTCGGGCCGTACTCGTTCACCGGCGGCTCCTGGTTCGGCATGATCGACTACCAGGTCACCCATCTGACCCGGGTCATCACCGAGGCCCGCCGCCGGGGCGCCACCCAGGCCGTCGTCCGCCCGGAGAAGCACGACGCCTCCTTCCGCCGCGCGCTGCGCCGCCAGCCCGGCACCGTCTTCGCACACCCCAGCTGCCGGGGCACCAACAGCTACTACTTCGACGCGCACGGCGACGCCCCGGCCGTGCGCCCGTCGTCCACGTACGAAGCCGCCCGGCGGGCCCGGCGGTTCGACCTCGACGACTACCACTACGACCGGGCCGGCACCGCCCCCGCGCCGGTCCCCGCCCCCGCGCCGGCCCGAGCGTCGCGCCCCGAAGGAGCACGCCATGCCACCGAGTGAGCCCCGGGCGGACGACCGCGCGCTGTGCCGGATGTACGCCCTGTTCGCCGCCGTCGGCACGCTCGTGATGGGCAGCCTGGCCGTCACCTTCGTGGTCCGCAACGCCGACGCCGGGCCGATCGGCGTGATGGACGCCTTCCTGCGCGACGCCACCCACAACCTGGCGTCCTGCTTCGTCTACGCCGACCTGGTGCTGATCTGGGCCGCCCTGGGCGCCTACATGATCGTCGAGGCCCGGCGCCGGCGCATCCGCCACGTCTGGGCGTACATCGTCGGCGCCCCCGCGCTCGCCCTGATCGTCAGCTTCTCCGTCTTCATGTACGTGCGCCAGCGCCGCATCGCCGCCGCCCGCGCCACGTCCGCCACCCCGGCGGCAATCGCGCCCGCGACACCCGCGACACCCGCGACACCCGCGACGCCCACGACGACCGCAACGACCGCGACCACCGCGGCCGCCCACGCCAGGAAGGAGCCGCAGCGATGACCGGTGACGCGACCGACCCCGCTGCCCCCACCGCCCGCACCGTCGAGCAGACCCTGGAACTGGCCGCCGCCGCCCTGCGCCGCCGCCAGCACCCGGACGGCCACTGGCAGGGCGACTGCCGGGCCAGCCTGATCGGCGAGTCCGGCGAGCTGGTCCTGCGCCACTACCTGCGAATCCCGCCCGACCAGGACACCGAGGCCGCCGCCCGCACCATCCTCGCCGAGCAGACCCCCACCGGCGGCTGGGCCGCCCACCCCGGAGGGGACGACCAACTCCTGGTCTCCGTCTTCTGCTACGTCGCCCTGCGCCTGGCCGGCCACCACCCGGACGAGCCCGAACTGCGCGCCGCCGCCGGCGCCGTCCGGGGCCTCGGCGGCGTCGAGGCCCTCGACAACCCGCTGATGCTCGCCTGGCTCGCCATGATCGGCCTCTGGCCCTGGCGCGACATCCCGCTGTTCCCGCCCGAGATCCTCCTGCTGCCCGACGACGCCCCCGGCAGCATCTACCACCTCGGCGCCGCCGGCCGCGGCGTCCTGGTCGCCAACAGCCTGCTGATGCACCGCCGTGCGGTCGTCCCCGCCGGATTCGACATCCGCGAACTCCACGCCCGCCCCTCCACCCGGCGCCCGCGCCGACCGCTGCCGCTGCGCGCCGCCACCACCCTCAGCCACGGGTTCGCCCGCCTGTCCGCCCCGGGCCCGCTGCGCCGCCGCGCCGTCCGCAAGGCCGTCCGCTACCTGCTGCGCACCCAGGAACGCGACGGCGGCTGGGGCGGCAACTGGCCGCAGACCGCCAACGCCCTGATCGGCCTCGACGCGGCCGGCCTGCCCGCCGACCACCCGGTCCGCACCCGCGCCATGGCCGCGCTCGGCGAGTACGTCACGCAGCACGACGGACAGCGCCACGTCGACCTGTGGATCCCCGTCGTCATGGACACCGCGCTGTCGCTCAACGCCACCGTCGCCGCCCCCGGCGCCGACCCCAAGGCCACCGAGGCGGCCGTGCGCTGGCTCCTCGACAACGAGGTCACCGAACCGGGCGACTGGGCCGTCCTCACCCCCGGCCAGGCACCCGGCGGCTGGCCGTTCGTCTTCGCCAACAACACCAACCCCGACGCCGACGACACCGGCTTCGCGGTCGCCGCGCTGCGCCGCGCCCACCCGGTCGGCAGCGACCCCGCCGTCGACGCCGCCTGCCGCCGCGCCGTCGACTGGCTGGAGTCCCAGCAGTGCGACGACGGCGGCTGGGCCGCCTTCGAACCGCTGCGCTGGCGCCTGCCCGGCCGGGACCGCCTCGCCGGAATCGGCCTGCTGGAAGCCCCCTCGGCCGACGTCACCGGACACGTCCTGGAAGCCCTCGGCGCCGACGGCCGGGGCGACACCCCCGCCGCCCGCCGCGCCGTCGCCTGGCTGCGCGACCACCAGCGCCCGGACGGCTCCTGGCCCGGCTGGTGGGCCTGCCACCACCTGCACGGCACCAGCGCCGCCGTCACCGGCCTCGCCGCCTGCGGCGTCCCCGGCGACGACCCCGCGCTGGTCCGCGCCTGCACCTGGATCACCGCCCACCAGCAGGAGGACGGCGGCTGGGGCGAGGACATCCGCGCCCTCCAGGACCCCGCCTGGATCGGCCGCGGCACCAGCACCGCGTCCCAGACCAGCTGGGCGCTGCTCGCCCTGATCGCCGCCGGCCGCGCCGAGAGCGAACCGGTCCGCGCCGGCCTCGAATTCCTGGCCCGCACCCAGCAGGACGACGGCGACTGGGCCGAGCCGCAGCACACCTGGATCGTCTACCGCGACGGCCTCACCTACCGGGACGGCCTGCTGCGGCTCATCTACGCGGTGACGGCCCTGTCCGCCCACCGCGACGCCACCCGGGGACGGCAGCAGTGACCGACGCACCCGCGAGCCAGGACCGGAACGGCGACGAGGTGACCGTGATCGGCGGCGGCCTGGCCGGGATGGCCGCCGCCTGGGCGCTCAGCGGCCTCGGCCTGCCCGTGCGCCTGCTCGAAGCCACCCCCGACCTCGGCGGCAAGGCGGGCTCGCGCCGCATCGACGGCCGCACCGAGGACCACGGCGTCCACATCTTCCCCGCCTTCTACCGCAACACCCTGCGGCTGACCGGCGAACTCGGCCTCACCGGCAGCCTCCGCCCCACCACCAGGTTCCACCAGATCCGCCCCGGCCAACTGGGCGGCACCGAGCGGCCCAGGGCCTCGGTGGCCGAGGGGCTGCTGTTCCTGTACGGCGTGGTCGACCTGCTCGCCCAGGACTACACCCGCCACGACGAGTCCCTGCACGACTTCCTGACCACCCGCCGCTACCTCACCGAGGCCGCCCTGGCCGACATCGAGCACTTCTTCATCGCCTCCACCGCCGCCGAGAGCCGCGCCGCCTCCGCCGCCGAGTTCCGCGGCAGCATCGCCGCCTTCCTGCGCCGCCCCGGCCGCATCCGGATGCCCCGCGGGGACCTCCAGCACTGGCTGATCGACCCGTTCCGGCGGCACCTGGAGAACACCGGCGTCAAGGTCCGCACCGGCCACGAGCTCACCGGCGTCACCACCGGCGGCGGCCGGCTGCGCACCCTCACCCTGCGCACCCCCGCCGCCGACGCCGACACCGAGCAGGTGACCGGACACGTCGTCCTCGCCGTCCCGCACGGCCGGGTGAGCGACCTCGGCCCCGAACTCACCGGCGCGCTGCACCCCGCGCACGGCGTCCGCGAGTTGAACTCCCGCCCGCTCGGCGCCCTCCACCTCTGGTTGCGCCGACGCCTGCCCCACCTGCCCGCCGAACACGTCCGCCTGGTCGGCTCGCCGCACGCGATCACGCTGCTCGACATCGGCCAGAACTGGGCCGGGCACCGCACCACCGTCCTCAACTGCGTGGTGGGCCGGGTGGAACGCCTCGCCCACCTGCCCGAGAGCGAGGCCGTCGCCGTCCTCGTCGACGAACTGCGGACCTACCTGCCCGGCTTCGGACCGGAGGACATCGAGCACGTCTGCTACCAACCGCACCTGGCGTCGCCCTACTTCACCCCGGGCCCCGGGAGCGACCGGCTCCGCCCGCACAGCACCACCGCGCTCGCCAACCTCCACCTGGCCGGCGACCACTGCGCCGCACCACCCGGCATGACCGGCATGGAGGGCGCGGTGAGCTCCGGACTGCGCGCCGCCGAGTCGGTCCGCCGGGCGCTGCGCCCGCACCTGCCGCCGGTCCGGATCGACCCGTTGCCGACCGTCAGCCCGGTCGCCGCCCGGCTGCTCCGCGCGGCCCTCGCCCCGCTCGCCGCGGCGGCCCGGGGCCGGAGCGGTCCGCGCCCGGGCTCCGGCGCCGGCCCGCAGAGGGGACGATCGTGAACGGCGAGGGCCCGGAGGCCGGCGTCGCCCTGGTCAGCGGAGCCGCCGGCGGAATCGGCGCCGCCGTCGCCCGCGCCCTCGCCGAGGCGGGCACCACCGTGGCCGCCGTCGACCGGGACGGGGACCGGCTGGCCGCCGTCGTCGGCAAGCTCGCCGCGGAGGGCCTGCCCGTGCACGCCCACCCGGCGGACGTCACCTCCCGCGCGGCCGTCGAGGCGCTGGTCGAGGCCGTCGAGCAGGGCACCGGCCCGATCGGCCAACTGGTGTGCGCGGCGGGTGTGCTGCGGCTCTCCGAAGCCCGGTGGACCAGCGACGAGGACTGGCACGCCACGCTCGCCGTCAACACCACCGGCGTGTTCCTGCTCGCCCGGGCCGTCGTCAACCGGATGGTCCCGCGCGGGTACGGCGCCGTGGTGACGGTCACCTCCAACGCCGCCTCCACCGCCCGCGCCGGGATGGCCGCCTACGCCGCCTCCAAGGCCGCCGCCACCGCGTTCACCCGGTGCCTCGGCCTGGAGGTCGCCCGGTACGGCATCCGCTGCAACGTGGTCGCCCCCGGTTCCACCGACACCCCGATGCTGCACGCCATGCACCCGCCGGGCGCCGCCGCCTCCGCCGCCGTCGCCGGCGACCCCGCCGCCTACCGCACCGCCATCCCGCTGGGGAAGGTCGCCACACCCCTCGACGTCGCCCACGCCGTCCGCTTCCTGCTCTCCGACCGGGCCGGCCACATCACCCTGGAGACCCTCACCGTCGACGGCGGCGCCACCCTCGGGACCCCGGCCTGAGGCACCGTCGCATCCGCTCTCCGGAAAGGACCGCAGCACCGATGCCCGGCCACCCGCCGCCACCCCCGCCGGACCGCGCATAGGCCGCCGGCCCCCTTGGGGGGAGCCGACGAGCCTTCAACGATCGCGACGGCCCGCCGACCTGCGGTCGGCGGGCCGTCAACACGCCGGCACTACCGCTCCTCCTGCCTCCTGAAGATCCGACGAGGCGGAAGGACGAACGGAGGACCGGTCGGCCGTGGTGGCGTGATCGCGGCTTCGAGTGAGGAGGCGGTGCGGGAATCGGCCAATCTGGGGGTGAGCGGGACGGGGTGGTCGGGGGTGCGTCAGAGTGAGGGGGAGCCGTGGGGCGCATACGGAGGGCGGGGGCCGTATGCGGTGTCCTTGACGGGGTCGGTTCTCTTTCGGAGGCTTCAGCATGGGGTCCGTGTCGTCGTTCTTCACGCAGGCCGGGAACTTCGGGAGTGCGGTGTCGGGGGGTGTGGATCCCCGGACCGGGCTGTTCAACGTGCGGATCGAGCTGGGGAATCCGGTGGGGAACCGGAACCTCGGGCCGTCGTTCCCGTTGACCCTGGGGTACTCGCCGCTGAGCACCGCCGAGGCCGGGCTGGGGCGGGGGGTCTCGCTGGGGCTGACCACGTACGACCAGGGGAACCGGCTGCTGACGCTGTCCTCCGGTGAGCGGTACAAGGTGCTGGAGACCGGCTCCGACGTCCTTCTGATGCAGAAGAAGCTCGATACGGTCCGCGTGACGAAGGACGACGACTCCTATCGCGTGGTGCACAAGTCCGGCGATGTGGAGGTGCTGACCGGGCCGCAGAACGCGTTCGACCTCAAGGTGCCCACGGCGCTGCTGACGCCCGCCGGGCATGCGCTGGAGCTTTCGTGGGACTTCGGCAACGGGGCGGTCCCGCGTCTCCTGGAGGTCAGCGACGAGAGCGACACCCTGCTGACCGTGGACTACTCGGGGGACGTCAAGGCCACGCTGAACGTGCTGCCCGGCCGGTCCGAGGGCTTCCGGGTGGAGTTGTGGCTGCAGGACGGGCTGCTGGCCGGTGTGCACCACTTCGGGCTCGGCGAGGACGCCCCGCTGGTGTGGAGCCTGTCCGCCGACCCGGTGGGGCCGCAGGGGGTGTGGGGCTCGTGGATCACCGGTGTGAGCGCGCCGGGCGGGATGTCCGAGACGGTCTCCTACTCCCAGGGCGGGACGGGCCACCGGTTCCCGGACTCCGCCGGTCTGCCGGCGCTGCCCCGCGTGGAGCGGTACGTCCGGCGGCCCGGCGGCGGGCAGCCGCAGACCGAGGTGGACTACGACTACACCGACAACAACTTCCTCGGCGGCCACTCCGGCGCGGGCTGGGACCCCGACCAGGACACGCTGTACGGAATCCTGAGCGACTACGCGTACGGGTCCACGGAGTCGCGGAGCAGCGGTGGCGGGACCACGAGGACCACCCGCACGTACAACGGCTACCACCTGCAGACGGACGAGACGACGAACCGCAACGGCTGCTCCCGGCAGGTGCGGACCGAGTACTACGCGGTGGTCGGCCGGCAGTTCGAGGAGCAGGACGACCGCTTCCAGCTGCCGACGAGGCAGACGGTCACCTGGAGCGATCCGCAGGGCCACGCACGCAGCGAGGTCACCACCACCGACTACGACGGCACGGGCAATCCGAGCCGCCGGACCGACCCCGACGGGACCCGGACGGACTGGGCGTACTACCCGGCGGGCGGGAGCGGTTCGGACTGCCCGCCCGACCCCAACGGGTTCACCCGCTGGCTCAAGGACGTCACCCGCACGCCGCCGGGGACCGGCTTCGACGCGCCCGTCCACCGGACGTCCTACGTCTACACCTCGCACTCCACACCGGACTCCCGGGTGCCCGCCGTGGTGGTGAAGTCCTCGGAGCGGCGGTACGCCGACGGCCGGCTGCTGCGCCGGGAGGACTTCGCCTACGGCACCTGGGGCGCGGAGTTCGGCCGCATCACCGGGCTGGACCGGGCCGAGTTCCCGGACGGCGAGGGCGGCGCCTCCTACACCGCGGCGCACGCCTTCACCTTCCGGACGGAGGGCGAGGACCTGGTCCAGACCCACACGCTGACGACGCACGACGGGCTGACGACGACGCGCTCGCAGCGCCGTTCACGGTTCACCGGGCGCTTGCGGTCGGCCACCGATCCGCAGGGCAACGTGGTGGCCACCACCTACGACGGCCTGGGCCGTGCGCTGACCCGTACCACCAACCCGGGCACCGCGTACGAGGCGGCCGAGAGCTGGAGCTACGAGGTGGACACGTCCCTGCCGTTCGTGGTGACGTCCACGGACGCGCTGGGCAACCGGCAGCGCGCGAGCTTCGACGGCGCCGGGCGCCCGGTCCTGGGCGAGCGCAGGGGCACCGACGGCGACGGCACCTGGTACACCGTCCAGCGGCTGGCGTACGACGAGCAGGGCCGTACGACCTCGGTCACGGAGGCCGACCACCTGCCGGGCGGTGGCGGCCAGGTGGCCGACCTGACCCAGACCTTCGCCTACGACGACTGGGGACAGTTGTCGGCCACCGGGTGCAGCGACGGCTCGGGCCGGCTCACCGTGAGCGATCCCGTCGCGCTGACGACCACCGTGCGGCAGTCGGGCGGCGGCGTCCCGGTCACCGGGAGCTGGGTGACGACGTACAACCTCCGCGGCGAGCCGGTCGCGGCGGAGCGCTTCGGCCTCGGCGGGGCGTCCGCGGGCCGGCGCGTGCTGGACCGCGACGGCTGGGGCAGGCTGCGCCGCGAGACCGACGAAGCCGGGAACGCCACGAGCTACGACTACGACGCGTACGGCCGGCTCAGCCGCACCACCCTGCCGGACGGCACGGTCGTCACCCGCGGCTACGCGCCGTTCTCCTCCGACGGCCTGGCCACGACGCTCACGGTGGGCGGGACCGCGTACGGCACGCAGGCCTTCGACGGCATGGGCCGGCTGACCGCCGCCGACTGCGGCGGCCGCACCTGGTCCTACGGGTACGCCCAGGACAGCGACCCGTTCCCCACCCGGGTCACCATGCCCGACGGGCAGCAGATCGGCTACGAGTTCGTACCGGGGCTCGGCGACGTCGTCTCCCGGGTCCGGGCCGGCGGCATCACCCAGTCGCTCGGCCACGACCCGCTCACGGGCTTCCTGACCACCGCCCAGGAGGGCGAGGTCACCATCACCCGCGACTACACCGCCGCGGGCCTGCCGCGCACCGAGACCACCACCGGGCCCGGCGGGTCCGCCGCCGTCGCGCGCTGGGACTTCACGCTGGGCGGCCTGGAGCACGGCTACACGGGCGTGGACGGCGCCACCCGGCAGACCACGCGCGACGCCCACGGCCGGATCACCGCCGTCACGGACCCGGCCGCGCGGGTGGTGCCGAGCTACGACGCGGCGGGCCGCACGATCGGGTGGACCGCCGAGGACCAGCAGTCGGGGTACGCGCTGACCACCGCGCTGACACTGGACGACTTCGGCCGCGAGGTGGGCCGATCGACCAGCGACAGCCGGGGCGGCACGTGGTCGCTGGTCCAGCACTGGCAGGACAACGGCCTCCTCGCCCGCAGGACGTTCTCCGCCGGTGCGGAGCGGCTGCGCGATGAGGTCTTCACCTACGACAGCCGCAACCGGCTCGCCGGCTACACCTGCGACGGATCGACCCCTCCCACGGACGCGTACGGCAACCAGGTCACCGGGCAGACGTTCAGCTACGACGCCTTCGGGAACGTCACCCGGTGCCGCTCCGAGTTCCGCGACGGCGCGGACACCGCGACCTACCTGTTCGAGGACCGGGCCGACCCGTGCCGGCTCACCGGCATCACCCACACCGGCAAGGGCCTCCCGGCCCGGATCACGCTGGGCTACGACGCGGCCGGGCGGCTGACCACCGACGACGCCGGGCGCACCCTCACCTACGACCCCCTCGGCCGACTGCAGACGGCGGGCCCGGCGAACGAGTACGGATACGACCCGCTCAACCGGCTGTTCACCCAGCGGACGGACGGGCGGACCGACGTCCTGTACTACCGCGGCGAGTCCCTCGCGGCCGTGGTCGAGGACGACCGGCCGGGCCGCCTGCTGCAACTCGACAACGGCGCCTACGTCGCCCAGTACCGCCAGGGGCGGACCGGGCTCCTCGCGACGGACGGCGCGGGGACCGTCGCGATGGCGGCCACCGCCGACGGCCGGGAGCACTACGCCTTCACCCCGCACGGACAGCGCCCCGTCGGGGCCACCAGCAGCCTGCTGGGCTTCACCGGCCAACCGAGCGACCCCGTCACCGGCTCGCACCACCTCGGCAACGGCGCCCGCGCCTACAACCCGGCCCTCCTGCGGTTCAACACCCCCGACACCCTCAGCCCGTTCGGCGCGGGCGGCATCAACCCCTACGCGTACTGCGAGGGCGACCCCGTCAACCGGATCGACCCCTCGGGCCACCTCAGCTGGCAGGCCTGGCTCGGCATCGGCCTGGGCATCGCAGGACTGGCCCTGACCGTGGTCACCGGCGGCCTGGCCATCGCCGCCGCCGGAGGCGTGGTGGCCGCGATCAGCGCCGCCTCCGCCACCACCCTCGTCGTGGGCGGCCTCGGCGTCGCCTCCGACGTCACCGCCATCGCGAGCGGCGCCCTCGAAACCGCCTCGCCCAAGGCGTCCGCCGTCCTGGGGTGGGTCTCGCTCGGCACCGGCCTGCCCGGGCTGGCCGAATCGGGCCTGCGGCTCTCCCGCACGCTGGCCGGGAGCAGCCCGGCCCTCGCCGAGGAGGCCGCGCGCGGCTGCGGGATGTCGAAGCAGGCCGCCGCGGGCGCGGGCGAGACGGCCGCGGCGGCCGGGGAGGCGGCGGCTCCGTCCACGCCCGAGCTGCTGGGCGAGCCGGTGGCCCTCCCGGCCAGGCGGTTCCGGTTCTTCGAACCCGTCAGCAACGCCTCGGGCGCGACGGTGTGGGTCAGCCAGGACGAGGTCACCGGCGGCATGGTCAAGCGGCTCACCGAAGCCCGGCTGGAGGCGGGCAAGCGGATCCACATCCTCTCCGGAACGCACGGCAGCGCGCTCGGGGAGCGGACCGCGAGCAGCGCCGAACCCTCGTTCTTCTTCAACGACCTGATCAGGAGGAGGTCCTCGCCGGGGGACGTCGGGAACGCCTGGGAGGGCCGAGTGGCCGTCCACTACACGCCCGACCTGTCGTTCGACCGGATCGGGGAGATCCTGCGGTGCGACGCCGACCACGAGGTCATCGCGGCGTTCTGCTTCAGCCGCAACGACGTCGCCGTCCGGGAGTTCCTGGGCCTGGAGGCCACCTACTCGTACGCCTCGCACCTGCGCCGGTTCCCTCCGGGGTTCTGAGGCGGGCTCGGCCGCTGCGACCACGTGCCGGAGGAGTCGTCCGCGTCGCGGGGGCCGGCGGGCCGCAGGTGGAACCCGGCGCCCGCTCCGACGAGTGCACGGGCGCCGTCACCCGCGCCGGCAGGCCTTGGCCTCGAACTCCGCCAGGGGGACGGTGACGGCGGCGCCGGGGGTTTCGTAGCGGACGTCCCCGGGGGTGAGGCCGGCCAGGTCGGCCAGGGTGAAGGAGACCGTGGCGGCCGACCAGGAGTTGTCCTTGGTCCACCCGTAGAAGGCGTAGGGGGCCCGGGGGTGGAGAGGAGCGGGGTTCTTGTCGGTGGTCCAGCCGGGGACGGGGGCGGGGGAGTCCAGGGGCCAGGTGGTGAGGCCGCGGGTGAGGGGGCGGTCGGCGGTCCAGTGGCCGACGGTCGGGGACACGCCGGGGGTCTCGCTGATGTAGAGGGAGGCGCCGTCGATCCGGTGGCCGCAGACCATCATGACGCCGAGCAGGTGCCCGTCGGCGGTCACGGAGATGCCGGCGACGGCGTCGGTGGGAACGGTGCAGCCCGAGGCCGAGGTGAGGGCCAGGGCGAGGGCGGCGGCGCCGAGGAGTCGCCGGAGGACCGATGGTGCTGTGGCCGATCGCATGCCGACATGGTGGCAGCTTTCGGCCAGACTGTGACCATGAACGACCGATCTCTGAGTGCGGGTGCGAATGTTCCGGTCGATGCGGCCGGAGTCCGGGTGGAACTCGGCTGGGTGTCCGGGCCGGGTGGGCCGGATGTCGACGCGTCGGCCGTGCTGCTGGCGGCGGACGGGCGGGTCCGTGGTGACGGGGACCTGGTCTTCTACAACCAGCCGCGGCACGCCTCGGGTGCGGTGCGGCACCAGGGGAAGGAGAACGGCGCGGCCGGGACGGTGACCGACCGCATCGCGGTGGACCTGGCGGCCGTGGAGGCGGGGGTGGAGCGGATCGTGCTCGCCGCGTCCGCGGACGGGGGAGTGTTCGGGCAGGTGCGGGGGCTGACGCTGCGCCTGGTGGAGGCGGGGACGGAGGCCGAGGTCGCCCGCTTCGAGATGACGGGCGGGCCGGAGACCGTGTTCATCGGCGGGGAGCTGTACCGGCGGGGCGGGCGGTGGAAGTTCCGCGCCGTCGGGCAGGGGTACGCCTCGGGGCTGGCCGGGCTGGCCGCCGACTTCGGGGTCGCCGTGGCGGAGGACGCCGTGGCGGCGGCGCCCGCGGTGGCGGGACCGGAAGCCGAGGAGGAGCGCCTTCCCGCGCAGATGCGGGAGCGGCTCTCGCTGCGCAAGCGCCAGGTGGCGGTGAGTCTGGAGAAGCACGGCGCCGCCGGGACCGTCGCGCGGGTCGTCCTGGTGCTGGACGCCTCGGGTTCCATGTCGGGGCTGTACGCCCGGGGCGTGGTCTCCGACGTGGTGGAGCGGATGGCCGCGGTGGCGGCGCAGTTGGACGACGACGGGGCCATGCAGGCCTGGACGTTCGCGTCGAACCCGGCCCGGCTGCCCGATCTGCGGGTGGGGGAGCTGCCCGACTGGATGCGGCACGTCAAGGTCGGGCAGCTGGGCGGCCTGTTCGGACGCCGGCGGCGGCGCGCCCAGCTGCCGGAGGGGGAGGTGGACATGAAGGCGGTCGGCGTGGGCAACGAGGAGCAGAAGGTCATCGCCGAGGTCCGCGCGTACGTGCGCGCAGAACCGGCC
The DNA here is from genome assembly GCF_042802195.1 of Kitasatospora sp. NPDC057500. Taxonomy (NCBI): domain Bacteria; kingdom Bacillati; phylum Actinomycetota; class Actinomycetes; order Kitasatosporales; family Streptomycetaceae; genus Kitasatospora; species Kitasatospora sp. NPDC057500. The sequence continues at coordinate 26,205 of NZ_JBHVER010000015.1, forward strand.
GCCGCGCCCACGCTGGTGCTGTTCTTCTCCGACGGCGGCGTCTACCGCAACGCGGAGATCGAGCGCGAGCTGCGGGAGGCCGTGGAGGAGCCGGTGTTCTGGCAGTTCGTGGGCCTGGGCCGGGCCGACTACGGGGTGCTGCAACGCTTCGACGAACTGCCCGGACGGCGCGTCGACAACGTCGGCTTCTTCTCCGTGGACGACATCAGCACGCTGCCCGACCCCGAGCTGTACGACCGCCTGCTCTCGCAGTTCCCCCGCTGGATCACGGCCGCCCGCGGGGCCGGGATCCTGCCCGGGGCGTAGCGGAGCCACGTCCGGTGGAACCACGTCCGGCAGAACCACGTTCGCCGGGACCCCGCCCGGCGGAACCGCACCGGGCGAGGCCGGCCCGTGCGCGGGCGTCGGCGGACCAGTGGGGGGCGTTCCACCGGTCGGCGATCACGGCGGCCCGGGTGAAGTGGGCGGCGGCCTCGTCGTGGCGGCCGAGCAGGAGGGCGAGTTCGCCGAGCGTGTGGGCGACCGGGCGCAGCGCCAGCGACAGGCTCGCCGCGCCGGCCGGCGGGCCGTCACGGTGGGGGAGGAGGGCCGCGTGGACCTCCTCGGCGCCGTCACGGTCGTTCAGCGCGACGACCGCCATCGCCCGCAGGCTGGTCAGGAAGGTGAAGAAGAAGTCGGGCCGGATCGGGCCCGGTGCCGTGCGGGTCCGGCGGGCCTCGTCGGTGCGGCCGGCGGCGTGCAGGGCGAGCGTGAGCAGGTCGGCGGCCATCGGGCCGAGCGCCTCGTGGAGGGCGCGCACCTCGTCCAGGTGGTCGCCGAGGGTGCCGTCGTTCAGCCGGATCGTCGCCAGCGCGAGGCCGCCGATGCCGGAGTGCACCGATCCGGCCCGTTCCATGCGCCCGGTGGCCTCGGCGTAGAGGCGCTCGGCGTCGGCGAACCGGCCTTCGACGAGTGCCAGGGGCGCCAGCGCGAGTTCGGCGGCGCTGATCGCCTCCGGCATCCGGTAGGCGCGGGCGAGGTCGAGCGCCTCCCCGGCCAGACGGGCCATGGCCGCCGGGTCGTTGGCGGCGGCGGCGTGCGCGGCCCGGTTGAGCAGCCCGGTCACCCGGTAGACGGGCAGGTCGTGCTCGACGCCGATCCCCACCAGCTCGCGGGCGTACTCCTCCCGCTCCGGGGCGCCGGCCAGGACCAGCAGTGCCGCCGCCCTGAGGCCGGGGCCGGTGGCCAGGCCGAGCGCTTCCCGCGCCGCGGCCGTCGCGGCCGGGTCGTCCTCGCCCACCAGTTCGTTGGCGTACGCGGTGAGGAGACGGGAACGCACCTCGGGTGCGAGTCCGGTCCGCGCGAGCAGGCGGCCGAGGCGGTCGACGACGGGGCGGTCGACCGTGCCGTAGGTGCGGGCCCGCCAGGGGGTGGGCTCGGTCCAGGCGGTGAAGGCGGCGATCATCAGATCGTCGCGGCCGATCGACTCGGCGTACTCCACGGCCTGTTCGCGGGTGCGCCGGGCCGCGGCGACGGCCCCCGCCCTGATCTGCGCGCGCAGCAGCCTGCCGAACAGGCCGACCCGCTCGTCCGGTGCGCACGCGCGGGAGTTGGCGACCGCGTCGGCCAGGAGGGCGGCGGCCAGGTCGTGGGCGTAGCGCGCCTCGGCCTGCTCGGCGGCCCGTACGCAGTGGCCGACGGCCTTCGGCGAGCCCGCCCGTGCGTAGTGGTGGGCGAGCGCCGCGACGTCGCCGGTGCCTTCCAGGGCGGCCGCGATCCGGGCGTGCATCCGGGCGGCCCGCAACCGGGAGACGTCGGCGACCAGGGTGTCCCTGACCAGCGCGTGGACGAACCGGACGAGTCCTGGCCCGGGCTCGTCGAGCAGGCCCGCGATGACTCCCGCGTCCAGCGCGTCGAGCACGCCGTCCTCGTCGGTGTCGGCGGCCCGGACGAGGACGTCCACCGGGCTCTCCCGGCCGGCCACCGCCGCCAGCCGCAGGACGGACACGCCGCTCTCGGGGAGCCGGGCCAGCCGGCGCCGCAGCACGTCGCGGACGCCCTCGGGGACCTCGGAGAGCGCGACCAGCGCGCCCTCGCCGGTCAGCAGCCGCGCGCTCTCCCGGACGTAGAACGGGTTGCCGCCGGTCCGTTCGGCGATCCCGGCCACGGTCGCGTCGTCGGCCTCGCACTCGGCGCGGACCAGCTGCGCGACGGCCTCGGCTTCCAGTCCGGGCAGGTCGAGCCGGAGCGGCGCGGTGCGGGCCAGGGCGCCGAGCGTCTCGGTGAGGCGCTCGCCCTCGTCCGCGCGGTACGCCGCGACGACCAGGACCGGGGCCCGCACGCCGACGACACCGCCGAGCAGTTCCAGGGTGGCCGCGTCCGCCCGGTGGAGGTCGTCCAGGAGGACGGCGACCGGCCGGCCGGCGGCGGCCGCGGCGAGCCAGTTCCACACGGCCTGCCGCAACCGGAACCGCCCCGCCGTCGCGTCACCGCCCACGGGCGCGGAGTCGCGGAGCAGCGGCGCCAGGTGGTCCGCGAACTCCCCCGGAGGAGTGCTCGCGGCAACCGTCCGCAGCGCCTCGACCCATGCCCACGCGGGCGGTGCGCCGTCCACCTCGGGACAGCGCCCGGCGGCCACCAGCCACCCGTCCCGTCCCAGGCGCGCGCCCAGCCGCTCCAGCAGCGCCGACTTGCCGAGCCCGGCCTCGCCGGTGACGAGCGCGACGCGCGCCCCGTCGGCGGCGGCCTGCCCGGCGGCCGCCGCCAGCGCGGCGAGTTCGCCGTCCCGGCCCACGAACGCCGACGCACCGGGCCCGCCGCCAGGAAGCGGCGGTGCGGGCGGGGGCACGGCCGCGGGGGAGGGCGGGACGGCCGCGCGCAGGACGTCCGTGCGCCGGGCGAGGATCGCCGCCTCCAGGGCCACCAGGTCCGGGCCGGGGTCCAGGCCCAGCTCCTCGGCGAGGACGGCGCGCGCCCGGCGGAGCGCGGCCAGGGCGTCGGCCTGGCGGCCGCTGCTCCACAGCGCGAGGGCGTGCATGCGCCAGCCCTCCTCGCGCAGGGGCGCCTCGCGGGTGAGGCCCTCCGCCTCGGGCACCACCGCCGCGGGGTCGGCGAGCCGCAGCCCGGCGGCGACGCGCAGCTCGCGGGCGACCAGGCGCAGCTCCTGGAGCCGGGCGGTCTCGGGGGCGGCCCACGGCTCGTCGGCGACCTCGGCGAAGGCCGGGCCCCGCCACAGCGCCAGCGCCTCGTCCAACCGCGCTCGGGCGTCCCGGGGAGCGGCGAGCGCACGGGCCTCGGCCAGCAGTTCCTCGAAGCGCCAGGCGTCCACCGCCCCCGGCGGCAGCCGCAGGGCGTAGCCGGGCGACGCGCTCACCAGCAGCCGCGCCGGGGTCCGCGGCGGGCGGCCGGGCTCCAGCAGACGGCGCAGGTTCGACACGTACGCCTGCAACGACGCCAGGGCCCGCGACGGCGGTTCGCCGCGCCAGAGGTCCTCGACCATCCGGTCGACCGGCACGACCTGCCCGCGCGCGGCCACCAGCAGGGCCAGCACGGCGCGCTGGCGCGGCCCGCCGAGGGGGACGGGCCCGCCGTCGGCCTCGGCTGCGAAGGAGCCCAACACCCGGATCAGGAGCATGACGTGACACATCGTACGCGCGGCCGCCGACCGCACCCGTTCCAAGTCGGCTCCAAGTGCCCTCCAAAGCCCCGGGAGCAGTGTTGAGCCCGTCGAACAGGACGAAGGGCAGGAGAGAAGAGATGAGCGTCGACACCCAGGACATGGAGATCGTCCACCGCGCATTCCGGCGGGAGTCGCGGCTGCTGATGGAGCTGGTCGCGGCGGTCGCCCCGGGTGCCACCGCCCGCGCCGAGGTGGTCACCGGCCACTTCCGCGACTACCGGCTGGGGCTGAGGAACCACCACGAGGGCGAGGACGAGCTGCTCTGGCCGCCGCTGCTGGCCCGGGTCGACCTGGAGGCGGACATCGTGCTGCGGATGGAGGCCCAGCACGAGCGCGTCGCGGCCACGCTGGCCCGGCTGGACACCGCGTTCCCAGCGTGGGAGGCCACCGCAGGAGCCGCCGAACGGGACACCCTGGTGGCGCTCCTCGCCGACCACCGGGCGGCCCTGCTCGAACACCTCGACGACGAGGAGGCCACCCTGCTCCCGCTCGCGGCCAGGCACGTCACCGAACGGGAGTGGGCCTCGCTGGGCGAGCACCTGGTGGCCAACACGCCCAAGCCGACCCTGCTCACGCTCTTCGGCCTGGTCCTGGAGGACGCGAACCCGGCGGAGCGCGCGACGCTCCTGTCCGCCCTCCCCGCACCGGTGCGCGGCCTCTGGCACCTCGTCGGCCGTCCCCGCTACGCCCGCCACATCCGCCGCGTCCGCGCGCTCTGAACCCGACCCACCCCCCAGGAGACAGCGATGTCGCTCAAGACCGTCAACACCGCCCTGACCGCCGCCTTCGTCCTCTTCATCCTCTGGTTCGGGACGTCCTTCGTGGTGTCCCCCGAGTCCGTCGCGCCGGGCTACGGCCTGCCGAGCTGGCCCTCCGGCGACGGCGGCGGGTTCCTGGTCCTGAAGGGCATCCGCGACGTCGCCGGCGGCCTGGTCCTGGCCGCCCTGCTGCTCGCCGGCCAGCGCCGGGCGCTGGCCGGGGTGCTGCTGGTCGAGGCCCTCATCCCGTTCGCCGACATGGCCACCGTGCTCGTCCACCACGGTTCCACCGCCGCCGCGTTCGGCGTCCACGGCCTGACGGCGGTGGCGATGGTCGTCACCGGCCTGCTGACCCTGCGCGAGACCCGCAAGGTCCCGGTCCCGCGTTGATCGCGGGTGCGCAGGAGGCGGTGGGTGCGGTGGGTGCGGTGGGTGCACCGCACCCGCGGTCGGCGGGGAGCCAGCCGAGGGTCTCCAGGGCCGCGTGGATGGCGGCCGCGCCGGGGAGGCCGGGGCGGAGCACGCGGGGGTCCCCGGCGAGGGCGGTGAGCAGGGCGGGCTCGGCGCCGCCGACCACCACCGCGTGGGCGCCGAGCCGGTACAGCGAGAGGTCGTTGGGGGAGTCGCCGGCGACCAGCAGCTGCTCCGGGCGCCAGGCGAGCCTGCCGGCCAGGGCGCGCAGGGCGTTGCCCTTGGACGCCCGGGGCGGCATGACGTCGAAGTAGCGGTCCCCGGAGTACACCCAGGCGCAGCCGAGCGCCTCGACGGCGGCGGTGAGCTCGCCGGTGAGGTGCCGCGGCGCCAGGTGGTAGGAGCAGCGGCCGTCCTGGACGGCGTCGTGCTGGTAGGCGAGGCCGGGGAAGCGGCCGAGCGCGGCGCGCACGCGGTCCGCTCCCGGCCAGCCGGCCCGCAACCGCTCCTGGAGCGCCGCCACGGGGGTGAGGTCCGTGCCGTCGGCGACGGTGGCGCCGACGTCGGCGATGACCCACCGCGGCCGCGGGACGAGCGGGTCGCCCAGGACCTCGCGGACCGAGGCGAGGCCCCGGCCGGTGGCGAAGACCGGGGTCACCTCGGGGTGGAGGAGCAGCGCGTCCCGTAGCCGCCGTCGCTGGTCCGGGCTGCCGCCGAGCAGGGTGCCGTCCAGATCGGTGACCAGAATCCTCGACATCGGAGGACGCTAGCACGATCACGGGCCATGGTGAAGTGTCCACATCAAGTTCGGGCGGCCTCCTGACGGAGCGACAGCGGGCGCAGATCGCTCCAGTGGGCGTCGACCCAGGACTCGCAGGCGTCCTCGGTACCGGTGAAGCCGGCGGGGCGCCAGCCGTCCGGGACGGGGAGGGCGGCGGGGTGGAGGGCGTGCTGCTCCTCGTCGTTGACCAGCACGGTCCATCGGGCGTCGGTCACGGGGACTCCAGGAAGGACGGGGACGGTCAGCGGAAGCCGCCGTCGATGCGGACGACCTCGCCGGTGAGGTAGGAGGCCCGGTCGGAGAGCAGGAAGGCGACCAGGTCGGCGACCTCCTCCGGGCGGCCGAGGCGGCGCAGCGCGACCTGCTCCAGCGAGCGCTCGACGGCCTCCTCCGGGAGGCCGGCGACCAGGTCGGTGTCGATGTAGCCGGGGGCGACCGCGTTGGCGCGGATGCCGTAGCGGCCGACCTCCTGGGCGAGCGAGCGGGTGAAGCCGATGATGCCGGCCTTGGCCGCCGCGTAGTTGGTCTGGCCGGGGCTGCCGCAGACCCCGGCGACCGAGGAGAGGGTGACGATGGCGCCGTGGCGGCGCAGCGCCATGCCGTCGACCACCGCGCGGCAGGCGTGGTAGACGCCGCTGAGGTTGACCTGGAGGACGTCCTGCCAGTCCTGGTCCTCCATCAGCAGCAGCGGGGTGTCGCGCAGGATCGCCGCCGAGGCGACCAGGGCGGTGACCGGGCCCAGGGCGTCCTCGGCGCCGTCGACCAGCTCGCGCACGGCGGCCGGGTCGGCGACGTCGGTGCGCCGGACGTAGGCGGCCCGGCCGAGGTCCCGCAGCTCCTTCTCCAGGGTGCGGGCGGACTCGGCGTCGGCGCTGTAGCACAGGGCGACGTCGTAGCCGTCCTCGGCCAGCCGCAGGGCGGTGGCGCGGCCGATGCCGCGGGTGCCGCCGGTGACCAGCGCGACGGGGGTGGCCGTGGGGTTCATCGGGTGCCTTTCGCGTGCGGGAGGGGGGTGGTCAGGACGCGGTGGCGCAGCTCGGTCAGCGGCAGGTCCGGGTGGCGGGTCAACAGGTCCAGGACGAGGGGCCAGCGGCGCATCATGGCGGCCATCGAGCGCGGGTCGATCCGCTCCGGCGAGTACAGCCACAGGCCGCGCAGCCCGGCGTCGGACTCGTGCATCATCAGGTAGAGGTCGGCGTTGTGCGGGCGCATCTCGGTGATCAGCTCCGGGATCACCTCGGCGTCGCCGACATTCAGGTTCAGCGGCGCCGCGCTCAGGCCGTGCAGGTCCAGCGGCTCGCCCGCGACGTTGAGCAGGTTGAACAGCAGCCGCAGCGGGTTGCGGTCCTCCCCGGCGTCCCGGCGCAGCCACCGCAGCGGGACCTCCTGGTGCAGATGGGCGTCCAGGACGCCGGCGCGCACGGCGGTGACCAGGTCGCGGACGGTGGCGTCCTCGGCGGGGCGGGGGCGGACCACCACCGGGTTGATGAAGAAGCCGATCACCTGCTCGGTCTGCGGGTGCTCCCGGCCCGCCAGCGGGAAGCCCACCGCGAGGTCGGAGCCGCCGTCCGCGTAGCTCTGCAGCAGCAGGTGGAAGGCGGACAGCAGCAGCATGAACAGGGTGGTGCCCTCGCGCTGCGCGGCCTCCTTCAGCGCCGCGGTGACCTCCGGCTCCAGTACGAAGCCGCTGGTGTAGCCCTCGACGGCGCCGGCCTTCTGGTCCTCGGGCGCCTCGAAGCGGGGCAGCGCCGGAAGGTCCGCCAGCAGCCGCTCCCAGTGGGCGACGTGCTCGTCGAGCTCGCCGTCGGCCAGCCGGCGCTGCTGCCAGGCCGCCCAGTCCGGGTACTGGACCGCCGGCTCGGGCAGCCGGGGCTCGCGACCCAGCACCCTGGCGGCGTACAGCTCGCGCAGCTCGCGGCCGAGCAGCGCGTACGACCACAGGTCGACCACGATGTGGTGCAGCACCAGGACCAGCACCCACGCGTCCGGGCCGGTGGCCACCAGGGTGCCGCGCACCAGCGGGCCGTCGGCCAGTCGGAACGGGCGGTCCACCTCGGCCGCGACCAGTCGGCGCAGCGCCTCGGTCCCGGCGGCCCCGGCCTCGCCGCGCAGGTCCACGGTGGCCAGCGGCCAGCCGCCGACCGGGTCGGTGAGCTGGTGCCAGGAGCCGGCGCCGTCCTCGACGATCCGGGTCCGCAGCGCCTCGTGGCGGCCCACGATCGCGTCCAGGCCGTGCCGCAGCGCCGCCGGGTCGAGCCTGCCGGTCAGCACCGTCGCGGTGATGACGTTGTGGTGCGGGGCCTCCGGGTCGACCGGCTGGTGCATGATGTCCAGCTGGGCGAAGGACAGCGGTACGCCGTCGCCCCGGTCGGCCCGCGGGACGGCCGTGTCGTACCGGGCCGCGCGAGCGCGGCGCCGGGGCGCCGCCGGGCGGGCCGGCGGGGGGCCGCCGGCGCCGGGGACGGCCGCGCAGGTGCCGACGGCCGTGAGCGCGGCGAACCACAGCTCGGCCAGCCCGCGCACCGCGGCCCCGTCCAGCACCCCCTCCTCCCACGTCCAGGCGGCCGCGAGGCGCGGGCCGTCGGGGCCGTCGTAGCTGACGGCGTTGAGCTCCACCGGGTGGGTGCGCGGACCGGCGGGGGCGTCGGCGTCGCCGAGGGCGAGCGCCGCGTCGGCCGTGACCGGCGCCCAGGGGGTGTCGGGGCCGGCGTCGGCGAAGCGCCCCAGGTAGTTGAACGCCACCTGCGGGGCGGGCAGGGCGGCCAGCAGCGGGGCCGTCCCCGGGTTGAGCCGGCGCAGCAGGCCGTGGCCCAGGCCGTCCCCGGGCAGGGCGGCCAGCTGCTCCCTGATCCGGACCACGGCGGCGGCCAGTTCGGGACCGGCCTCCTCGACCTGCGGCCAGCCGAGCGGGCCGGCGGCCAGGTGCACCGGCTGGACGCTGGTGAACCAGCCCACGGTGCGGGACAGGTCCACGCCGTCGGCGAGGTCCTCCTGGCGGCCGTGGTTCTCCACGGCGACCAGGACCCCGCCGGCCGGCGCCCGGTGCGGGGCGCGGCGGCGGCGCCACTCCTCCAGGGCGATGCCGAACGCGGCCAGCAGCACGTCCTGCACGCCGGTGTGGAAGGCGCCGGGGGCGGTGGCCAGCAGTGGCGCGGTGCGCTCGGGCGGCAGGGTGAGCAGCAGCCGGCCGGTTCCCGTGGCGCGCCCGGCGGCGGAGGCCGGGAGCAGTGCGGGGGCGTCCGCCAACAGCTTCTGCCAGTCCGGGAGTTCGGCCAGGCGGTGCGGGGCGGCGGCCTCGTCGGCGAGCAGGTCGGCCCAGCGGCGCACCGAGGTGCCCACCGGGGCCAGTGCCACCGGCCGCTCCGCCAGTACCGCCTCGCCGGCGGCCCGCAGGTCCGGCAGCAGGATTCGCCAGGACACCCCGTCCACCACCAGGTGGTGCAGCACCAGCAGCAGCCGCCCGGGCCGGTCCGGGCCGGCGTCCAGCCAGACCGCCTGGAGCATCGCCCCGGCCCGTGGGTCCAGGAGGCGCCGGGCGGCGGCGGCCTGTTCGGCGGTCAGCGCCCGCAGCCCGTCCGCGTCGAGGCCCGTGGCGTCCACCCGCCGCAGGCGGTCCGCGACCCGCACCGAGCCGGCCGGTCCGGCGTGCAGTGCCCAGCGGCCGTCCGACCGGTCGGCCAGCCGGGAGCGCAGTGCGTCGTGGTGGTCGAGCACTGCCTGGAGGGCGGAGGCGAGCCGCGGCAGGTCCAGCCCGGCCGGCACGGCGACCACCGCCTCCTGGGCGAACCGGTCGAACTCCTCGGCAGGCAGGTCCAGTTCGCGCAGCCACTCGGTGATCGGGGTGGGCGCGATCTCGCCGGTGCCCACGTCCTCGACGCCCGCCGCGTCCCCCGCGGGGACGGCGACCGCCGCGAGCTCGGCCACCGACGGGTGGGCGAACACATCGCGCGCGCCGATCACCAGCCCGGCCGCGCGGGCCTGCGAGACCACCTGGATCGCCTGGATGCTGTCGCCGCCGAGGTCGAAGAAGCCGTCCCCGGTGCCGACCTCGGGCAGCCCCAGCACCTCGGCGTAGATCGCGCACAGGGCCCGCTCGGCCGGGGTGCGCGGGAGGCCGGAGCCGGTCGCGGCGGTGAACTCCGGCGCGGGCAGCCGCTCCCGGTCCACCTTGCCGTTGGCGGTGAGCGGCAGCCCGGCCAGCACCACCACCGCGGCCGGGACCAGGTACGGCGGCAGCTGCGCGGCCAGCGCGGCCCGCAGCGCGGCCGGGTCCGGCACCGCCCCGGGGCGGGGGACGACGTAGCCGGCCAGCGCGCGCCGGCCCGGCCGGTCCTCGCGGACCGCCGCCACCGCCTGCGCCACCTCCGGCAGGGCCGCCAGCGCGGACTCGACCTCGCCCAGCTCGATCCGGAAGCCCCGCACCTTCACCTGGTGGTCGGTGCGGCCGAGGAAGTCCAGCCGCCCGTCCGCCCGCCACCGCACCAGGTCCCCGGTGCGGTACATCCGGGTGCCGGGCGGCCCGTACGGATCCGCGAGGAAGCGGCGCGCCGTCAGACCGGGGCGGCCCAGGTAGCCGCGCGCCAGGCCCGCGCCCGCCACGAACAGCTCGCCGGGCACCCCGGGCGGCACCGGCCGCAGTCCCTCGTCCAGCACGTACACCCGCGCTCCGGCGATCGGCCGGCCGACCGGCGGAGCGCCCCCGCCGGGCGTCAGCGGCCCGGTCAGCGTGGCGCACACCGTGGTCTCGGTGGGCCCGTAGGCGTTGACCATCCGCCGGCCCGCCGACCAGCGGTCGACCAGCGCCGCCGGGCAGGACTCGCCCGCGACCACCAGCGAGAGCCCGGAGGGCAGCCCGCCCTCCGGCACGGCCGCCAGCACACTGGGCGGCAGCGTCGCATTGGTCACCCCGTACCGCTCGCAGGTGCGGGCCAGCGGCTCGCCCGGGAGCAGTTCCTCCTTCGGGACGACGACCAGGGCGGCGCCGGTCAGCAGCGCGTCGCAGCGCTCCGCCACCGAGGCGTCGAAGCCCGGCGAGGCGAACTGCAGCACCCGGGAGTCCGCGTCCAGGCCGAAGCCCTCGGACTGCGCCGCGACCAGGCCCGGAATACCCGCATGGGTGACCACCACGCCCTTGGGCGTACCGGTGGAGCCCGAGGTGTAGATGACGTAGGCGGCGCTGGCCGGGGTCAGCGGCGCGGTGCGGTCGGCGTCGGTCGGCGCGGTGGCGTCCCGCACGGCGGCGAGCTCGGCCGCCGTCCGCGGTGCGTCCAGCCGCAGCACCGGGACACCGGTGTCGGGCAGCGCGCCGGCCGACTCCGCGACCGTCAGCAGCAGCACCGGGCGGGCGTCCCGGAGCAGCAGGCCGATCCGCTGCGCCGGGTAGTCCGGGTCGACGGGCAGGTAGACGGCGCCCGCCTTGGCCACCGCCAGCATCGCCACCACCGAGGCGGCCGAGCGCGGCAGCGCCACCGCAACCGGCCGCTCCGGCCCGGCGCCGCGCCCGATCAGCAGCCGGGCCAGCCGGTTGGCCTCCTCCTCCAGCCGCGCGTAGGTCAGCTCCCGCTCGGCGTCCAGCACCGCGAGCCGGTCCGGGGTGCGGGCCGCCTGCGCCTCGAACAGTTGCGGCAGGGTGGCGGACGGCAGCACCCGGGCCGGCGGGTTCCACCCGGTCAGCAGCCGGTGCCGCTCCCCGGGGGAGAGCAGTTCCACCTCGCCGACCGGGCGCTCCGGCGCGGCGCAGACGGCCAGCAGCATCCGGCGCAGCCGCTCGGCCAGCAGCTCCACGGTGTCCGGGTCGAAGACGTCGGCGTTGTACTCGACGACGCCGTCGATCCCGGCCGGGGCGCCCTCGCCCGGGGTGCGCCGCCCGGTGAGGGAGAACACCAGGTCCATCCGGGCGCCGCCGGTGTCCGCCGGCACCACCTCCTCGGCCAGGCCCGGCAGGCCGAGCACCGCGTCGGGGACGTTCTGCCAGGCGAGCATCACCTGGAACAGCGGGTGGTGGGCGGTGGAGCGGGCGGGGCGCAGCGCGTCCACCAGGAACTCGAACGGGACCTCCTGGTGGGCGTACCCGTCCAGGCCGCGCTCGCGGACCCGGGCCAGCAGCTCGCGGAAGCTCGGGCGCCCGCTCAGGTCGGCGCGCAGCACCAGGGTGTTGACGAAGAAGCCGACCAGCTCCTCGGTGGCGGCGTCGGTGCGTCCGGCGACGGTCGCCCCGACCGGGACGTCGTCCCCTGCGCCCAGCCGGTGCAGCAGGGCGGCCAGCGCGGCGTGCACGACCATGAACTCGCTGGCGTCGTGCCGCCGGGCGAGTTCGGCGAGAGCGGTGTGCAGCGCGGCGTCCCAGCGCAGTGCCACGGTGCCGCCGCGCCGGGACGCCCCGGCCGGGTGCGGCCGGTCGGCGGGCAGCGCGATCCGCTCCGGCAGGCCTTCCAGCGCCTGCCGCCAGTAGGCGAGCTGGCGGTTCCAGGTGCTGTCCGGGTCGTCCCGGTCGCCGAGCAGCCGCCGCTGCCACAGGGTGTAGTCGGCGTACTGGACCGGCAGCGGCGCCCAGCGCGGCGGGCGGCCTTCGCGGCGGGCGGTGTAGGCGGTGGCGAGGTCGCGTCCGAGCAGGGCGACGGACCAGCCGTCGGCGGCGATGTGGTGCACCACCAGGACCAGGGTGTGCCGCTCCGGGCCGTGTGCCAGCAGCTCGGCCCGCACCGGGAGTTCACGGGCCAGGTCGAAGCGGTGGCGGGCGGCGGCCCCGACGGCCGGTGCGGCCTCGGACTCGGGCAGTTCGGTGACGGTCAGCGCGGCGCGCCCGGCGGCGGGGCCGAGGACGTGCTGGCGCGGGACGCCTGCGGTGTCGGGGAAGACGGTGCGCAGCGCCTCGTGCCGCTGGACGACGTCGGCGAGCGCGCAGCGCAGCGCGTCGGCGTCCAGCGGGCCGCTCAGGCGCACCGCCATCGGGATGTTGTAGGTGGCGGAGGGGCCCTGCATCCGGTCCAGGAACCAGAGCCGGCGCTGGGCGAAGGAGAGCGGCAGCTCGGCGGGCCGGGGCTCCGGCGCCAGTGCGGGGCGCGGCGCTGCTGCCTCGGTGCCCGCTCCGGCCAGTCGGCGGGCCAGGCCCGCCACCGTCGGCGTCTCGAACAGCGCCCGGACCTGCACCTCGGCGCCGAGGGCGGCCCGGATCCGGGAGACCAGCCGGGTGGCGAGCAGCGAGTGGCCGCCGAGGTCGAAGAAGCTGTCGTGGACGCCGACCGCGGGCACCCCGAGCACCTTGGCGAACAGCGCGCACAGCGCCTCCTCGCGCTCGTCGCGCGGGGCGGTGTACGCCGCGGAGAGGTCGCGGCGCTCGCCGTCGGGGGCGGGCAGCGCCTTGCGGTCGGTCTTGCCGTTGGGGGTCAGCGGCAGGGCGTCGAGCAGGACGAAGGCGGAGGGGACCATGTAGCCGGGCAGGCGTTCGGCGAGGGCGGCGCGCAGCACCGGGACCAGCCGGCGGGCCAGTCGGCGGCGGGTGCCGCTGACGTGGCGGCCCCAGTCCGGCTCCCGCGGCGGCACCTCGGCGAGGCGCGGCAGGGCGTGCAGCGGTGTGCCGTCGGCGCCGGTCCGGCGGGCGACCAGGGTGAGCGCGCCGTCGGGGCCGTGGCCGGACCAGTCGAGGTCGATCCGGTGGCCGGTGGCACCGGCGAGGGACCACAGCTCCTCGGGGTCGACGGCCGCCGCGTCCCGCGGGGGGTGCCCGAGGGCCTCGGCGAGGTCCCGGACCCGGGCGTTGGGGATGCCCCGGACGGCGAGCAGCGCGGGCCGCTCGCCGGCCAGCCGCTCGCGCAGCGTGTCCACGGTGAGGCCCTCGGCCGTCCAGTCCAGCCAGCGGACGTCCGCCGGCTCCGGGCGGTCGGGCGCACCGGTGGTCAGCACGACGTCGTAGCGGAAGCGGGTCAGCTCGTTGGCGGCGGAGGCCCGCTTGGGCAGCACCCGGACCTCGCCGATCGCCGGGAAGCGCCGGGGCAGGGCGGTGAACAGGGCCGGGTCGAGGACCAGCTCCTCGTCCTCCTCGACCCGCCGTCGCACCCGGGCCTGCAACTCGGCGTCGGGCAGGCCCGGTTCGGCGTGCGCCTGCTGCACCGAGAGGTGGAAGGCCGCCAGCAGCGGCAGGCTGCGGATGTCGCCGAGGAACAGCGAGCCGCCCGGGGCGAGCCGGGCCAGCGCGCCCTCGACGACCCGCAGCAGATAGCGCTCGTCGGGGAAGTACTGGGCCACCGAGTTGAGCACGACGACGTCGAAGAGCCGTTCGGGCAGCCGGTCGAGGCGGTCGGCCGGGCAGGCGTGCAGGGCGACCTCGCCGAACGCGCCGGCGGCGGCGCCGGTCACCGCCCGCAGGCCGTCCAGGGCGACCCCGGAGATGTCGGTGCCCCAGTACCGCTCGGTCCGCGGGGCGACCCGCCGGAGGATCAGACCGGTGCCGCAGCCGATCTCCAGCACCGAGCGCGGGCGCAGGGCGAGCACCCGCTCGGCGGTGCGGTCGGCCCACTCGCGCATCTCGGCGGCGGGGATCGGCTCGCCGGTGTAGCTGCTGTTCCAGCCCCGCAGGTCCTCGCCGGGGACCGGCGCGGCCCCGGGGGCGGCGGGGGCGCCGTCCGGTCCGTCGTAGGCGGAGTCCCAGATCCGGCGCCACTCGTCGACCTGGTCCGGCCACTCCTGCGCCGGGCCGTCGCCGCCGTCGTCGGCCGGTACCACGTACGCCACCAGCCGCTGGTCACCGGGCACGTCCTCGCGGACCGTCACCACCGCGTGGCCGACCTCCGGGCGGGCGGCCAGCTCGCTCTCGATCTCGCCCAGCTCGATCCGGAAGCCGCGCAGCTTCACCTGGTGGTCCAGCCGCCCCAGGAATTCCAGGCCGCCGTCGCGCCGGCGGCGCACCAGGTCCCCGGTGCGGTAGAGGCGCGCCGCCGGGTCCGGGTCGAAGGGGTGCCGGACGAAGCGCTCGGCCGTCAGCTCGGGCCGGCCCAGGTAGCCCCGGGCCAGCCCGGCGCCGCCGACGGCCAGCTCTCCGGGCACCCCGGCCGGCACCAGCCGGCCCTGCTCGTCCAGCACGTGCAGCTCGGTGTTGGCGATCGGCGCGCCCAGCGTCACCGGGCCCTCGCCCACCTCGGCGACCGCCGACCAGATGGTGGTCTCGGTCGGCCCGTACATGTTCCACAGCTCCACGCCGTCGGCCAGCAGCCGGCGCGCCAGCGCGTCGGGCAGCGCCTCACCGCCGGCCAGCACCTTCAGGCCCGGTGCGCCCCGCCAGCCGGCGTCCAGCAGCATCCGCCAGGTGGACGGGGTGGCCTGCATGACGCTCGCCCCGCTGACGGCCAGCAGCCGGGACAGCCGCTCGCCGTCGGCGGCCGCGGCGCGCTCGGCGACCACCACCCGGGCGCCCTCCACCAGCGGCAGCAGCAGCTCCAGCAGCGAGATGTCGAAGGAGTGCGTGGTGACGGCGAGCAGGGTGTCCTCGGTCGTGAGGCCGGGGCGCTCGGCCATCGAGCGCAGGAAGTTGGCCAGCGCCCGGTGCGGGACCTGCACGCCCTTGGGCCGCCCGGTGGAGCCCGAGGTGTAGATGACGTAGGCGAGGTCCGCCGCGTCCACCGGCGCGCCCGGGTCGCCGGCCGGCTCGGCGGCCAGCTCCGCGCGCAGCTCGTCCAGGCAGAGCACCTCGGCGTCCGAGGCGGGCAGCCGCTCGGCCACCGGCCGCTGGGTGAGCAGCACCGGAAGGCCGGAGTCGGCGAGCATGAAGGCGATCCGCTCCGGCGGGAACTCCGGGTCCAGCGGGACGAAAGCGCCGCCCGCCCTCAGCACCGCGAGCAGCGCCACCACCAGGTCCACCGAGCGCTCGGTGCAGACGCCGACCAGCACGTCCCGGCCGACGCCGTGCCGGCGCAGCCGGCGGGCCAGCCGGTCGGCGCGGTCGTCCAGTTCGGCGTAGCTGAGCGCCTCGGCACCGCAGCGCACGGCCTCGGCGTCCGGGGTGCGGGCGGCCCGGGCGGCCACGCGGTGGTGGACCAGGCCCGGGTCGGGCCACTCCCGGCGGGTGTCGTTGCCCCGCTCGCGCAGCTCCCGCTCCTCCGCGGTCGAGAGCAGCGGCAGTTCGCCGACCGGGCGGTCCGGCTCGGCGAGCAGCCGCTCCACCAGCAGCCGCAGATGGGCGGCCAGCCGGTCGACGGTGGCCGGGTCGAACAGGTCGCGGTTGTACTCGAAGCGGCCGCTCAGGCCCTCGGGCCGGTCGAAGACCTGGAGTTCCAGGTCGAACCGGGCGGTGTCGCCCTCCACCTCCATCGGCTCCAGGCGCAGCCCGGCCGCGTCGAAGGAGGGCATGGCGATGTTCTGGAAGACGAAGGAGACCTGGAAGACCGGGGTGCGGGAGAGGTCGCGCTGCGGGTGCAGCTCCTCCACCAGCCGCTCGAACGGCAGCTCCTGGTGGGCGAAGGCGCCCAGGCAGACCGGCCGCACCCGGGCCAGCAGCTCCCGGAAGGACGGCGCGCCCGACAGGTCGGTGCGCAGCGCCAGCATGTTGGCGAAGTAGCCGATCAGCCGCTCCACCTCGGGGCGGCCCCGGTTGGCGACCGGCACGCCGACGACGACGTCCTCCTCCCGGGTGTAGCGGTGCAGCAGCACCTGGAAGGCGGCGAGCAGCGTCATGAACGGGGTGACACCTTCGGCCCGGCTGAACTCGCGGACCTGGTTCATGAGGTGAGCGGACAGTGCGAACGGGCGGGAGCCGCCCCGGGTGGTCCGTACGGCGGGCCGGGGCCGGTCGGCGGGCAGCTCCAGCGCGGCCGGCGCCCCGGCGAGCGCCTGCGTCCAGTAGGCCAGGTCGGCCGCCGCCCCGTCGCCCTCCAGCCGCTTGCGCTGCCAGACGGCGTAGTCGGCGTACTGGACCGGCAGCTCGGGCAGCGCGGCCTCGGTGCCGGTGGCGTACCCGGTGTAGAGCGCGACCAGTTCGTCCAGGAACACCGAGGTGGACCAGAGGTCGCCGGCGATGTGGTGGACGGTCAGCAGCAGCACGTGCTCGTCGGCGGCCAGGCGCAGGAAGCGCATCCGCACCAGCGGGCCGGTGGCGAGGTCGAACGGGCGGGCGAACTCCTCGCGGGCCAGCGCCTGGACGCCCTGCTCGCCGTCCGGACCGGCCGACTGCTCACAGCGCACGACCGTGAGCTCCGGCTCGGCGCCCTCGGTGACCACCTGGACCGGCTCGCCGTCCACCGCGCGGAAGGTGGTGCGCAGCGCCTCGTGCCGCCGGGCGATCGCGGAGACGGCGCGCCGCCACAGCTCCAGGTCGAGCGGGCCGCGGATCCGGGTGGCGCCGCAGACGTTGTAGGCGGTGTCGCCGGGCGTCAGCTGGTCCAGGAACCACATCCGCTGCTGCGGGAAGGAGGCCGGGAAGCGGTGCTGCCGGGGCTTGGCGGCGGCCTGCCTGCGGCGCAGGCGCTCGGCGAGCAGGGCGCGCTTCTCGGCGGCGGACAGGGCCGCGGGGTCGGGGGTGGTCATCGCACGTCCGTCCTGGTCGGTGTCGCGGGCGCTCATTCCTGGTCCCCCCGGTCGGTGGACTCCTCGGCGAGCAGGGCCCGGAGCCGGGCCTCCACCTCGTCGTCGGACAGGCCTTCGAGGTCGTCGAGGTCGTCGAGGTCGTCGAGGTCCTCCAGGCCGTCCGGACCGCCGGTGCCGCCGGTGCCGCCGGGGCCGCCGGGGCCGTCGAGTCCGGCGTCGGCGTCCCGGCTCAGTGCCTCGATCGCCTCCCCGGCGCCGCCGCCGCCCGAGCCGGACAGCAGCCGGACGGTGTGCGCGACGGTGGGGGAGTGGAAGAAGTCCCGCAGGTCGAGCTCGGTCCCGAAGCGGCCCTGGATCCGGGTGTTGATCTGCACGGCGGCCAGCGAGTGCCCGCCCAGCGCGAAGAAGTCGTCGTCGACGCCGACCTCCTCGACGCCCAGCACCTCCCGCCAGAGCGCCGCCACCGCCTCCTCCTGCTCGGTGGCCGGTGCCACGAACGGGGTCGCCAGATCGGGGCGCGGGTGGCTGCCGCCCAGCGGCGCCAGCTGCTCCAGCTCCCGGGCCAGCAGGGCCGGGGTGATCGAGCGGGCGAGGCGGCGCAGCGTGCCGAAGTCCTGCGGGGTGACCACCAGATGGGCCGGCAGGCCGGGCTGCGCCAGCACCCTGGCGAAGGCGGCCCGGCCGTCCGCCCCGGTGAAGCCCTCGCCGAGCGCGGCGAGCGCCCCGGCGGCCGCGGGCCGCCGGCCCTCGCCGGTGCCGCCGCCCGCCGACTCGGCCTCCGCGACGGTCTGCGCGATCTGCTCCAGCAGGGCGTCGACGTCGTTGATCCGCTTGACCGTGAAGTCGGTCACCCGGACCAGCAACCGGCCGTCGGGATCGAGGAGTTCGAGGTCGCAGGTGAGCGTCTCGCCGCTGGAGCCGGGCTTGATGTCCACGCCGACGTGCACGGTGGCGGTCAGCGGGTGCAGGATGCGCAGGCTCCGGTACGTCAGCGGCAGGTAGTACGGGTCCTCGGCGTGCAGCCGGAAGACGCCGCCGGCCATGTCGAGCAGCGCCGGGTGCAGCGGGTAGGCGTCCAGGTCGGCGCGGAAGGCGTCGTCCAGCCGCAGGGTGGCGAGCATCCGCCGGCCGCCGGTGCGGATGGTCTCCAGCACCTGCCAGCGCGGCCCGAACCAGAACCGCAGCGGCCCGCCGCCCTCCTCGAAGCGCTCCACGCCGAGCCGGCGGCGGATCTCCTCCTCGGTCGACAGGACCTCGGTCACCTCGCAGCGGGCCTCCACCTCGGCCAGGTCGCGCACGGTGTCCGGGCCGCGCTCGTGGAAGGACGCCGAGCCGGTGGCGTGCTCGCGCCACGGCGCGCCCTCGCCGGGGCGGCTGCGGACGGTGAACCGGGTGCGGCCGTCGTGCTCCTCGATCGTGGTGAAGACGGTCCGGTGCTGGCCGTCGGGGACGATCACCGGCGTCATGAACAGCACGTCGTGCAGCTCGGTCTCGCGTTCGCCTGCCTGTCCGGCCAGCGCGGCGCGGACGAGTTCCAGGTAGGCGGTGCCCGGCACCAGGCCGTGGCCCATCAGCCGGTGGTCGTCGACGATCCAGCTGTCCGCGGTGGACAGCACCGTCTCGTAGACGCGGGTGGCGCCCTCGGCGCGGACCAGCCGCAGCAGCGGGTGCGCGGTCTCCGCCGCGCCCGCGCCGGTCCCGGCGGTGAGCCCGGCGGCCATGCCGACGCCCTCCCAGGTGCCCCAGCCGAGCGAGGTCACCGGCCGGCCCTGCCCGCGCCGCCAGTGGGCGTAGGCGTCCAGGAAGGCGTTGGCCGCGCCGTAGTCGCTCTGGCCGGGGCCGCCGAGGACGGCGCTGACCGAGGAGCAGAGCAGCAGGAAGTCCAGCGGGTCGTCGGCGCAGAGCCGGTCCAGCAGCAGGGTGCCGACGGTCTTCGCGGCCAGCACGCCGTCCGCCTCCGCCGGGGTGCGGCGCGCCAGCATCCCGGCGGACGGCGCCCCGGCGGCGTGCACCACACCGTTCAGCGGGCCGAACCGCTCGCGCAGCCCGGCGAGCGCGGCGGCGAGCCCCGCCTCGTCGGTGACGTCGGCGCGCAGCACGGCGATCCGCGCGCCGCGTTCGCGCAGCCGTTCCAGCCGACGGATCCGGACAGTGGTCGGGTCCTGCTCGCCGTGCGCCGCCGTCCAGCCGGGCCAGGCGTCCTCGTCCGGGAACGCGGAGCGGCCGAGCAGCGCGAGGACGGGGGCCGCGCAGCCGTCCGCCAGCTGTTCGGCGAGGGCCAGGCCGACGCCGCCGAGCCCGCCGGTGACCAGGTAGACGCCACCGTCGCGCAGCTGCGCCGGACCGTCGGCGGCCGGGTCCCCGGCGGGCAGCGGCAGGGCGTCGAAGCCGCGGACCCACCAGTGCCGTCCGCGCAGGGCGAGTTCGCGCTCCTCGGGATCGCGCAGCAGCAGTGCGTGCACGGTGCGCACCGCCGCCTCGCCGGGGGCGTGCGGGTCGGTGCCGGTGAGGTCCAGCAGGCGGCACCCGACGTCCGGCAGCTCCTGCGGGACGACGGTGCAGGGACCGGCCAGCAGGGCCTGCTCGGGGCGCAGCGGCTCGTCACCGGTGACGGCGTGCACGCCCCGGCAGAGCACGTCGACGGTGACCGGCACGGCGGGCCGGGCGTCGTCGAGCGCCTGGGCGAGGGCGCTCAGGCTGTCCAGGCCGAGCCGGCGGGCCGCCGCCAGCCGGGCGCCGTCCACGGCGGCGCCGTCGGACGGGTCGTCACCGAGGCCGAACGCGTGCACCAGCCGCAGCGAGGCCGCGCCCCGGAGGTCCAGCGCGGCGAGCAGTCCGGCGAGCTGCGCGCGGTCGTCGGGGTCGAGGGTCCAGGAGTTCTCGCCGCGGGCGTGCGGGCCGGGGACGCGCAGTCCGTCGGTGCGGGCGGAGCCGTCCTCGGCGCCGACCCGGACCACGGCGGCGCCCTGGTCGGCCAGCCGCCCGGCGAGCGCGGCGCCGAGGCCGGTGCCGTCGCCGAGCACCACCCAGAGCGGCTCGCCGCCCTTCCCCGGCCGGCCGGCGGCGGGTGCGAGGCGCTTCCAGCCGGGCGTGCGGAACCAGCCCTCGACCGGCACCGCTCCCACCGGGCGCCGCGGCACGGCGGCGGAGCCGTCCGGCTCGGGGTCGACCCAGTAGCGCTCGCGCTGGAAGGCGTAGCCGGGCAGCCGCAGCACCCGGCCGGCGGCGGGCCCGAGGGCGGCCGGGTCGACGGGCGCCCCGGCGCTCCACAGCTCGCCCAGCGCCTGCGCCAGCCGGATCCGGTCGTCCTCCCGCTCGTGTGGGTGGCGCAGCGAGGCGACCACCGCGCGGCCGTCCCGCCAGGCGTGGTGGCGGCGGACGAAGTCGCCGAGGGTGTGCCCGGGGCCGACCTCCAGCAGCACCCAGGACGGGTCGGCCAGCAGCAGCGCGGCCGCGTCGGCGAACCGGACGCCCTCGCGCAGGTGGCGGCCCCAGTACTCGGGGCTGGTCGCCTCCTCGTCGGTGATCCAGGTGCCGGTGAGGTTGGAGCAGAACGGGATCCGCGGCGGGCTCAGCCGCACCCCGCGCACCGCCTCGACCAGCGGGCCGACGGCGCCGTCCATGGCGGCGGAGTGGAAGGCGTGCGAGGTGTGCAGCCGGCGGCAGGCGACGCCGGCGGCCTTGAGCCGCCGCTCCAGGCCGTCCACCGCCCCGTCCGGGCCGGAGACCACGCTCAGTTCGCTGGAGTTGACCGCCGCCACGGCGAGCCGCGCGTCGTCGCCGAGCCAGGGCGCGAGGTCGCGCTCGGCCAGGAAGACGGTGAGCATCGACCCGGCGGGCATCGCCTGGACCAGCCGGCCCCGGGCGGCCACCAGCCGGACCGCGTCCTCCAGGGAGAACACGCCCGCCAGACAGGCCGCGACGTACTCGCCGACGCTGTGGCCGGCCAGCGCCTCCGGCCGCACGCCCCGGGCCTCCCACTGCCGGGCCAGCGCGTACTCGACCAGGAACAGCGCCGGCTGGGCGGACTCGGTGCGGGTCAGCCGCTCCTCGGCGGCCTCGGCCCCGCCGGGGGCGGGGAACAGCAGGGCGCGCGGGTCCTCGCCCAGCTCGGCGGCGAACAGTTCGGCGGCGTGGTCGAGTTCGGCGGTGAACACCGGCTCGTGGCGGTACAGGCCGCGCGCCATGCCGACGTACTGGGTGCCCTGGCCGGGGAAGAGGAAGGCGACCCGGGCGTGCTCGGCGGCCTCGGCCGTGCCGGCGGCGGTCACGGCGCGCAGTGCGGCGACGGCCTGCGCCCGGTCGCGGGCGACGACCGCGCGGCGCCGGCCGAAGGCGCGCCGGCGGTGGGCCAGGGTGTGGGCGAGGTCCGCAAGCGGCGCCTCGGGACGGGCCTCCAGGTGGTCGGCGAGCCGCCGGGCTCCCTCGGCCACGGCCTGCGCCGTCCGCCCGGACAGCGGCAGTAGCAGGGGCGCCCGGTCGTCCCCGGCGGGTGCCGGGGCGGGCCCGGGGGTCGGGGCCTCCTCCAGCACCAGGTGCACATTGGTGCCGCCGATCCCGAACGAGCTGACCCCGGCCCGGCGCGGCCCGCCGCCCCGGGGCCACGGCCGCAGCCGGTCGTTGACGAAGAACGGGCCCGACTCCAGGTCGAGTTCGGGGTTGGGCTCGGTGAAGTGCGGCGTCGGCGGGATCGCCTCCCGGCGCAGCGCCAGCGCCGCCTTGATCAGCGCGGCGACCCCGGCGGCGGCGTCCAGGTGGCCGATGTTGGCCTTCACCGAGCCGATCGCGCAGTAGCCGGTCGCCTCGGTGGTCTCCCGGAAGGCGCGGGTGAGCGCGGCGATCTCGATCGGGTCGCCGAGCGCGGTGCCGGTGCCGTGGGCCTCCACGTAGCCGACCGAGCCGGCCTCCACCCCGGCCACCGCCAGCGCCTCGGCGATCACCGCGGCCTGCCCCTCGACGCTCGGCGCGGTGTACCCGGCCTTCAGCGAGCCGTCGTTGTTGACCGCCGAGCCGAGCACCACGGCGTCCACGGTGTCGCCGGCCCGGCGGGCGTCGGCCAGCCGGCGCAGCACCACCACGCCGGCGCCGTTGCCGGGCACCGTCCCGGCCGCTGCCGCGTCGAACGGCCGGCAGTGGCCGTCGGGGGAGAGGATGCCGCCCGGCTCGTACTGGTAGCCCTGCTCCAGCGGCGAGCCGATCGAGACGCCGCCGGCCAGCGCGAGGTCGCACTCGCCGTTCAGCAGGCTCTGGCAGGCCAGGTGGACGGCGGTCAGCGAGGTGGAGCAGGCGGTCTGCACGCTCAGCGCGGGCCCGGTCAGGCCGAGCTTGTAGGCGACCCGGGTGGCCAGGAAGTCCTTGTCCGAGGCGAGCATCGTCTGGTAGGGCCCCGCCGAGTCGAAGACCCGCCGGTTGGCCGTCACGTTGTGCAGCAGATAGGTGTTCAGGCCGGCGCCGGCGAACACCCCGATCCGGCCGGTGAACTCCTCCGGCACGCAGCCCGCGGACTCCAGGGCCTCCCAGGCGCACTCCAGGAACACCCGGTGCTGCGGGTCCATGATCTCGGCCTCGCGCGGGTTGTAGCCGAAGAACGCCGCGTCGAAGCGGTCGGCGCCCGCCGGCACGCCCTTGGCCCGGACGTAGCCGTCCCGGCCGGAGACCGCGGGGTCCACCCCGGACGCCCGCAGTTCCTCCTCCGAGAGCACGGCGATCGACTCCCGGCCCTCCTCCAGGTTCCTCCAGAAGGTGTCGACGTCGGGGGCGCCGGGGAAGCGGCCGGCCATTCCGACGATGGCGATCCGGTCGAGTTCTTCGGACGTCTCCGGCATCGGGGTCTCCTGTCGCTCTCTCACATCGCTGTCCGGGCTCATCGCTCTCGGGCTCATCGCTGCCTCAGGGCCGGGCGCGGCGCGCGGCCGCCCGTTGCCGCCGGGCACCGGCCCGGCGTCGGTGCTCCGCGCGTTCGCGCGCCTCCGATCCGGGGGCCGCCGCCGGCTCCTCCGCGGACCGGGCCAGGTGGGCGGCCAGCGAGGCCACCGTCGGGTGCTGGAACAGCTCGACCATCGACACCCGGTGCCCGGTGTCCGCGGCGAGCAGCGAGCGCAGTTCGGCCATCAGCAGGGAGTGCCCGCCCAGGTCGAAGAAGTTGTCGTGGGCGCCGACCCGCTCGATCCCCAGCACCTTGCGCCAGAGCCCGGCGAGCGTGCGTTCGAGTCCCGCGCCGGGCGCGGTGAACGGCGCCGCCGCCGGTGAGCGCCCGTCGTCCGGTTCGGGCAGCGCGGCCCGGTCCACCTTGCCGCTCGGGGTGAGCGGCAGGGCGTCCAGCACCGCGAACGCGCCGGGCACCATGTACTCGGGCAGCCGCCCGCGCAGATGGGCGGCCAGCTCGGCGGTCCCGGGCGGCTCGCCCCCGCCGGCCGCCGTCAGATGGGCGACCAGCCGCACGTCCCCGGCCCGCCGCTCGCGGGCCGTCACCACCGCCTCGCGCACCCCGGGGTGCGCGGTGAGCGCCGCCTCGATCTCGCCCGGCTCGATCCGCAGGCCGCGCAGCTTCACCTGGTGGTCGAGGCGGCCCAGGAACTCCACCGCGCCGTCCTCACGGAACCGCGCGAGGTCCCCGGTCCGGTACAGCCGCGCCGCCGGGTCGGGGCCGAACGGGTCCGGCACGAAACGCTCGGCGGTCAGCTCCGGCCGGTTGAGGTAGCCGCGGGCCAGGCCCCGGCCGCCGATGTACAGCTCCCCGGGCACCCCGACCGGCACCGGGCGCCCGGCCCCGTCCAGCACATGGATACGGGTGTTGGCGATCGGCCGGCCGATCGGCACCGGGCGCAGCGGGTCGCCGTCCGGGCGGCAGGTCCAGTGGGTGACGTCGACGGCGGCCTCGGTCGGACCGTACAGGTTGTACAGCCGTGCCCCGGAGCGGGCCAGGAAGCGGTCCTGGAGGTCGCGCGGCAGCGCCTCGCCGCTGCACACCACCCGGCGCAGGCCGGTGCACTCCTCCACCTCCTCCTGGAGGAAGAGCTGGAGCATCGACGGCACGAAGTGCACCGTGGTGATCCGCTCGGCCCGGATCGTCCGGGCCAGGTAGCCGGGGTCCCGGTGGCCGCCCGGGCGGGCCAGCACCAGGGTGGCGCCGGCGGCCAGCGGCCAGAAGAACTCCCAGACCGACACGTCGAAGGAGAACGGCGTCTTCTGCAGCACCCGGTCGGTGGCGTCCAGCCGGTAGGCGTCCTGCATCCACAGCAGCCGGTTGCGGATCGCCGCGTGCACGTTCATCACGCCCTTGGGCGTCCCGGTCGAGCCGGAGGTGTAGATGACGTAGGCGAGGTCCTCGCCGCCGACCCCGACCTCCGGGGCGGTGTCCGGAAGGCCGCCCGGCGCGGCCTCGAACTCCTCCACGCCCAGCACCTCGGCCCCGGTCTCCGGCAGCCCCGCCGGCACCCCGCGCCGCGTCAGCAGCACCGGCACCCGGGCGTCGCGCGCCATGTGCTCCAGCCGGGCCGCCGGCAGCTCCAGGTCCAGCGGAAGATAGGCGCCGCCCGCCTTGAGCACCGCCAGCAGCGCCACCACCAGCTCCGGCGAGCGCTCCATGGCGACGCCCACCACGACGTCCCGGCCCACCCCGAGACCGCGCAGCCGGTGCGCCAGCCGGTTGGCCCGCCGGTTCAGCTCCCGGTAGCCGACCGAACGCCCCTCGAAGCGCAGCGCCTCCGCCTCCGGGTGCAGCCGCGCCCGCTCCTCGAAGGCCTGGTGGATCCAGCCCGCCCCGGCCGGCCACTCCCTGGCGGTGGCGTTGAACTCCTCGACGACGCGGCGCCGTTCGCCCTCCGTCAGCAGCTCCAGCTCGTCGACCGGCCGGTCCGGGGCGGCCACCGCCTGCTCGGCCAGCCGGCGGAAGTGCGCGGCCAGCCGGGCGACGGTGGACTCGTCGAACAGGTCGCGGTCGTACTCGAACCAGCCGCTCAGCCCGCCGTCCCGGTCGAAGGCCTGCAACTCCAGGTCGAAGCGGGCGCCGCCGCTGCGCACCAGCACCTGCTCCAGCTTCGCGCCGGCCAGGGCGAGGTCCGGCACCGCCTCCCGGCCGTAGGCGAAGCTCACCTGGTACACCGGCGGCCGGCTGAGGTCACGGGCCGTGTCCAGCTCCCCGACGACCAGCTCGAACGGCACCTCCTGGTGCTCGTAGGCGCCCAGGCAGGCGGCGCGGACCCGTTCCAGCACCTCGGTGAACGACGGCTCGCCGTGCAGCCGGGTGCGGATCGGCAGGGTGTTGACGAAGTAGCCGATCAGCGGCTCCAGTTCGGGCCGGTCACGGACGGCGGTCGGCACGCCCACCACCACGTCCCGCTGCCGGCTGCAGCGGGCGAGCAGCACGGTGAAGACCGCCAGCAGCGCCATGTAGGTGGTCGCGCCGCGCCGGTGGGCCAGCGCCGAGAGCTCCCGCATCAGCGGCTCCGGCAGCTCGAACGGCAGCGCCCCGCCCCGGAAGCCCTGCACGGCGGGCCGCGGCCGGTCCGTCGGCAGCTCCAGCGCGGCCGGCGCCCCGGCCAGCCGCTCCCGCCAGTACGCCAACTGCTCGGCCCAGCGGCCCTGTTCCTGCTGCCCGCGCTGCCAGGCCGCGAAGTCGGCGTACTGCACCGGGAGTTCCGGCAGGGGCGAGGGCAGGCCCTCGGCGAACGCCGCGTACAGGGCGGCGAGCTCGGACAGCAGCACCCAGAACGACCAGCGGTCGGAGACCAGGTGGTGCAGCGCCAGGACCAGCACCGACTCGTCCTCGGCCGTGCGCAGCAGGGTCAGCCGCACCGGCCTCCCGGCCTCCAGGTCGAACGGCTCGCCGATCGCCGCCTCGGTGATCCGCGCCTCCAGTTCGTCGGCCGTCAGCCCGGCGTCCCGCAGGTCGACCTCGGGCAGCTCCGGCGCCGCAGCCGGCCGCACCAGCTGGACCGGGCGGCCCTCGAGCAGACCGAAGCCGGTGCGCAGTGCCTCGTGCCGGCGGAGGACCTCGGCGAACGCGGCGCGCAGGACCGCGGCGTCCACCGGGCCGCGCACCCGCACCGCGCCCGGCACCACGTACGCCGGGTTGTCGGGGCGGACCTGCTCCAGGAACCACATGCCCTGCTGGAAGACCGAGAGCGGGAAGACGTCCTCGGCAGCCGTGCCCCGCCTCCCGGCCAGCAGCTGCTCCAGGCGCGCCCGCTGCTCCGGGGTCAGGGCGGCGAGTCGCTCGTCGAGCTCAGCCATCGGCCCGCTCCTTCTCCCCGGTCACCTGGTCCAGCAGGGCGAGCAGTTCGGCGTCCCGGTCGGCCGCGCGGGCCACCCGGCGGATCGTCGCGGTGTCCCCGCCCCGCTCCGGCGCCGGGCCGGCCGCCAGCTCGCCGGCCACCTGCTCGGCGAGGCTGCGCACGGACGCGCCCTTGAGGAAGTCGGCCACCGTGACCTTGACCCCGAGCCGGCCCTGGATCTCGTTGCGCAGCTCGACGGCCATCAGCGAGTCCAGCCCGAGGCCGGACAGCGGCGCGTCGG
Source organism: Kitasatospora sp. NPDC057500 (assembly GCF_042802195.1). Classification (NCBI taxonomy): domain Bacteria; kingdom Bacillati; phylum Actinomycetota; class Actinomycetes; order Kitasatosporales; family Streptomycetaceae; genus Kitasatospora; species Kitasatospora sp. NPDC057500. The sequence continues at coordinate 52,843 of NZ_JBHVER010000015.1, forward strand.
CGTCCACGGTGGCCGCGCGCGAGCCGAGCGCGGTGCGCACCGCGGCGGAGAGCCCGGCCACCACGGCCTCGGCGCGCTCCTCGGCGGGGGCGCGCAGCAGCTCCTCGGCGGTGGGCAGCGCGCTCGCGGCGGCGCGGCCGGGGGCGCCGGGCGGGTCCTGCCGCCGTTCGGCCCGCTCCGCTCGCCCGGGGATCCGCTCCGGACGCTCCCGCCGGGTCGCGGGTTCGTCACGGACCCGGCGGACCGGGGTGGTCCCGCCGCTCGGCTCGTGCCAGCAGCGGGTGGCGGCGAACGGGTAGTGCGGCAGCGGCGCGCGGGTCCGCGCGTAGTCGCGGTCGAACGCGGCCCAGTCGACCTCCGCCCCCTCGGCGTACAGCCGGCCGAGGCTGCCCAGCAGGATCCCCCAGTCGTCGTACGTGGGCCGCAGACTGGGCAGCATCAGCACGTCGTCGCCGGTCAGCACCTCGCGGACCAGTCCCAGCAGGGTCGGTGCCGGGCCGACCTCCAGGAAGGTGCGGTGGCCCAGCCCGTACAGCGAGCGCACCCCGTCGGCGAAGAGCACCGGCTGCCGGGCGTGGTCCAGCCAGTACCCGGTGTCCAGCGGCCGGTCCCACGGCCAGGCCCGGCCGGTCAGATTGGACACCAGCGGCAGCCGCGGCGCACCGAAGGAGACCTTCTCCAGGGCCGCCCGCAGCGGCTCCAGCACCGGTTCCACCAGCGGGGAGTGCGAGGAGGTGGAGATCCGCAGCCGGCGCACCTCGGCACCGCGCGCGGTGAACGCCGCGCAGACCGCGTCGACGACCTCCCGCACCCCGGAGACGGTGGTGTTCGCCGGGCCGTTCACGGCGGCCACCGAGACCAGGGCGGCGTCGTGGCCGGCGAGTTCGGCGGCGACCTCCTCCGCCGGGGCGCAGACCGCGGCCATCGCCCCGGACCCGGCGAGCCGCTGGAGCAGCCGCCCTCGCTCGGCGACCAGCCGCAGGCCGTCCTCCAGCGGCATCGCGCCCGCGAAGCAGGCGGCGGTGTACTCGCCGAGGCTGTGCCCGACCACGGCGGCCGGCTCCACGCCCCAGGAGCGCCACAGCTCGGCCAGCGCGTACTCCACGGCGAACAGGCCGGGCTGGGCGTACTCCATGGTGTTGATCAGCTCGCCGTCGGCCGCCGCGGCGGGGTACACGGCGGAGAGCAGCGGCGTCGGCAGGACGTCCCGCAGGATCTCCTCGCAGCGCTCCAGGGTGCGCCGGAAGGACGGCTGGGTCTCGAACAACTGCCGTGCCATGCCGGCGCGTTGCGGGCCCTGGCCGGTGAAGAGGAAGACCGGCTCGGCGGTGGCGCCCCGCCCGTCGCCCCGGGCCGTGCCCAGGTGCAGCCCCTCGCCGGGGCCGTCCCGGACGAAGTCCGCCAGCCGGTCCGCGATCTCCCCGGCGGTGGCGCCCACCGCGGCGAGCCGGTGCGGGAAGTGCGAGCGGCCGGTGTTGGCGGAGTAGCACAGGTCCGGCGCGGCCTGCGGACCGGCCGCCGCCAGCCGGTCCTGGTAGCGGCGGGCCAGCTTGAGCAGCGCGCCGCCGCTCTTCGCCGACAGCGCCAGCACGGAGAGCGGGCGGGCGCCGTCCGGCTCCGCCGCCGGGCGCTCCGGCGCCTGCTCCACGATCAGGTGCGCGTTGGTGCCGCTGAAACCGAAGCTGCTCACCCCCGCCACCCGCCGCCGGGCCCCCTCCGGCCACGGGGTGAGGCCGGTCGGCACCCGGAAGCCGGTCCCGTCGAAGGAGATGTGCGGGTTCAGCTCGCCGAAGTGCAGGTTCGGCGGGATCAGCCCGCGCTCCACGCAGAGCACGGCCTTGATCAGCCCGGCGATGCCGGCCGCCGCCTCCAGATGGCCGAGGTTGGTCTTCACCGCGCCCAGGTGGAGCGGCTCGCCCTCCGCGCGGCCGTAGACCTCGGCCAGCGCCGCCACCTCGATCGGGTCGCCCAGCTTGGTGCCCGCGCCGTGCGTCTCGATGTAGCCGACCTGCTCCGGTCGTACCCCGGCGGCGGCCAGCGCGGCGCGGAACACCTCCCGCTGCGCGGCCCCGTTCGGCGCGGTCAGGCCGGAACTGCGCCCGTCCTGGTTGACGGCCGAGCCGCGGATCACCGCGAGCACCCGGTCGCCGTCGCGCCGCGCGTCGGAGAGCCGCTTGAGCACCACCACGCCGCAGCCCTCGCTGCGCACGAACCCGTTGGCCGCGGCGTCGAAGGTCTTGCAGCGGCCGTCGTCGGCGAGCATCTCGGGGAACTGCGAGAAGGAGATCGCCGCGTCGGGGGAGACCACCGCGTTGACGCCGCCGGCCATCGCCAGGTCGCACTCGCCCAGGCGCAGGTTCTGGCACGCCTGGTGGACCGCGACCAGTGAGGAGGAGCACGCGGTGTCCACCGAGACGCTCGGCCCGCGCAGGTCCAGCAGGTAGGAGAGCCGGCCGCTGGCGATGCTGTGGGCGACCCCGGTGCCGGCATGGGCGGTGATGTCGGCGGGCTCGCGGAACAGCAGCCCCGCGTAGTCGTTGCTGCAGATGCCGAGGAACACCCCGGTGCGGCTGCCGGCCAGCGCGTGCGGGGCCTGCCCGGCGTCCTCCAGGGCCTCCCAGGCGACCTCCAGGACCAGGCGCTGCTGCGGGTCCATGGAGACCGCCTCGCGGCGGGAGATGCCGAAGAACTCGTGGTCGAAGCGGTCGATCCGGTCCAGGAAGCCGCCCCAGCGGGTGCTGTGCCTGCCCGGGGTGCGCGGGCGCTCGTCGTAGAACGCGTCGACGTCCCAGCGGTCGGCCGGGATCTCGCCGATCGCGTCGGTGCCGGAGGCCAGCAGCTCCCAGTACGCGTCCGGGTCGCCCACCCCGCCGGGGAAGCGGCAGCCGACGCCGATGACGGCGACCGGCTCGGTGCGGGCCCGCTCGTAGGCGTCGATGCGGTGCTGCATCCGCTCCATCGTCAGATAGGCGCGCTTCATCGCGGCCATGGACGCCGACCGGTCGTCGGGTGCGGCGGTGCCGGTGACGGTTCCGGTGGATTCCTCGCGTGTGGTCATCGTCCCTGTCCCCGGTCGGTCGGAGCGGCGTCGGTCGGATCGGCGTCGGTGCGGGCTTCGGCCTCGGTGCGGGCTTCGGCGTCGAACTGCTCGGTCCGGGCGAGGAGGAGGGCTTCGAGCTCGCTCTCCGAGAGCCCGTCGAGGTCGGTCGGGGCCGCCGTGGCGGGCGGGGCGGGCGTGGCGGGCACGACCGGGTCGGCCTCCAACGGGATGCCCATCCGCTCGGCGAGGAAGGGCACCAGCGCGTCCAGCGTCGGGTACTGCCACCCGAGCGTCGCGGGCAGCGGCACGCCGAGCGACAGTTCGAGCCGCGAGCGCAGCTCCAGGGTGCGCATGGAGTCGAAGCCGAGGCCGGCCAGCGGCGCCGAACCGTCGATCGCGGCGGCGTCCGCGCCGGGGCCGTCGAGCACCCGGGCCGCCAGCTCCCGGCAGTGCGCCACCAGCAGCGCCCGGCGGCGCCGGCCCGGCTCCACCGCCAGCAGCCGGGCGCGGACCGCCGCCCCGCCGTCGGACCCGGTGCCCGGCGCGCCGGGACCGGCCGCCGCGGCCCGGACGATCACGGCCGGGCTGCCCAGCAGCCGGGCGAGCGAGCCGAGGCCCTCGCCGTCCACGCTCAGCGCGGGCAGCCCGAGCGCCCGGCGGTGCGCGGCGAGCGCGTCCAGGCAGGCGCCGAGCGCGGTCCCGCGGCCCGCCCCGGTGGCCGGGTCGCACAGCACGAAGAAGTCCAGCTCCCGTTCGCTCGAAGCGAGGTGGAGCTGCCAGGCCTCGGCGGCCCGGGCCGCCGAGGCGCCCAGCGGATCGTCCTCGGCGGCGCCGTCCTCCGGGCCGCTCGCGAGGTGCACCACCCCGGCCGCGTCAAGTCCGGCCAGCAGCGCGGCGGCCTCCCCGGGCCGAGCCAGGTCGGCGACCGGCAGCGCGACCTCCACACCCCGGGCGCGCAGCCCGGCCACCGCCTGGGCGGCCCGGCCGGCGTCGGCGCCGGGGGAGCGGACCAGGGCGATCCGGCGCGCGCCCAACTCCGCCAGCCGGCCGGCCGCGGCCAGCGCGGCGGGCGTCGTCCCGCCGGTCACCAGGTAGCCGGCCCGGCCCGCCCGGACCACCGCCGGGGTCGGCGGCACCGCGATCTCCGGCGCCGGCTCCGGCCGCAGCACCAGCTTCCCGAGGTGACGGGCCTGCGCCATCGCGGCGAACGCCTCCCGGGCCTCGCCGAACGGGTGCACGGTGACCGGCAGCGGCCCGAACTCCCCGTCGTCGAAGCCCCGCACCACCTCCGCGAACAGCTCGGCGAGCAGCTGCGGCCGCGCGTGGAAGGCGTGGTCGAGGTCGACCGCGAACAGCGCCCGGTTCCCCTTGAGGTGGCCGAGGCCGACGGGGTTGTCGTCGAAGACGTCGCGCTTGCCCAGCTCGACGAACCGCCCGCCCGGCGCCAGCAGCGCCAGCCCGCGCAGAAGCGCCTCCCCTGTCAGCGAGTTGAGCACCACGTCGACGCCGCGCCCGGCGGTGGCCTCGGCGACCTCGTCGGCGAAGGCCGTCGAGCGCGAGTCCATCACCCGTTCCACGCCGCCTAGTGCGCGCAGGAAGCGGCGCTTCTCCGGCGTCCCGGCGGTGGCGAACACCCGCGCCCCGCGGCGCCGGGCGACCGCGAGCGCGGCCAGGCCCACCCCGCCGCTCGCCGAGTGGATCAGCACCGTCTCGCCCGCCCCCAGCCGGGCCAGGTGGTCGAGGCCGTAGACGGCGGTGAGGAAGGCGACCGGCACGGCCGCCGCCTGCTCGTCGTCCAGTGCCGCGGGCCGGGGCGCCACCAGGTGCGCCTCGGTGGTGGCGTACGCCGCCAGCGCGGACGGCACCACGGCCATCACCCGGTCCCCGACGCGGAAGCGGTCGACGCCCGCGCCGACCGCGCTGACCCGGCCCGCGCACTCCACGCCCAGCGGGGCGCTCCCGGTGGCGCCCGGGTAGGCGCCCATCGCCTTGAGCACGTCGCTGAAGTTCAGCCCGGCCGCCGCGATCTCGATCTCCACCTGCCCGGGGCCGGGCGCGATGCGCTCCCAGCGGGTCGGCGTCAGGCTCTCCAGCAGCCCTGGGCGGACCGCCAGGATGCGGTGGTTGGTGTCCAGCCCGGGGTCGAACGGCCGCCGCTGCCAGCCGGCTTCGGTGCCGTCCGCGGAGTCCTGCGGCACCCGCACCGGGACGTACCGGGCCGGGCCGCGCAGTGCGGACGCCGGTTCCCCGGCGGGGCGCAGCAGGACGTCCAGCAGCTGGGCGGCGTCGTCCCCGGCCCGGTCCGGGTCGAGGTCGACGACCAGCGGGCGGGGCGCGCCGGGCCCGTCCGCGGCCGGGCCCCAGAGCAGCGCCTGGGCCGGGTCGGGCGCGGGGTCCCGCTCGCCGACCCGCTGCGCGCCCCGGGTCAGCAGGGTGAGGCGCGGGCTGCCGGGCAGGCCCTCGTCGGCCAGTTCGCGGACCAGTCGGAGGGCCGGGCGCACGGCCTGCTCGTGCTGCTCGGTGAGCGGGAGCGGCGCGGCGCCGTCCGGCCGGGGGCCGGGGGCGGCGTCCAGGCCCCAGGCGTGGACCACCCCGGCCCACGGCTCGTCGCCCGCCGCGCGCAGCTCCTTGAGCAGGGCGGTGAGGTCCTCGGGGCGGCGCGGGTCGAGTTCGAAGCGCAGCGGGTCCAGCCGGCGGGAGCGGTCGCCGGGGGTGACGGTCACCCAGCTGCCGCGCCGGGCGACCAGCTCGGCGCCCAGCGCCGAGGTGACTCCGGTGCGGTCGGCGAACAGCAGCCACCGTCCGGGGGCACCGGCCGGGGGAGCGGCGGCGCCGTCCTCGGCGGCGGCCCACTCCAGCGCGAACAGGGCGAGCCGGGATTCGCCCGTCGCGTCGCCCGCTGCGTCGCCCGTCGTCGCCACAGGCGCGGGCGGCGGAGCCGAACCGGTCGGCTCGGGGGCGTAACGGCGGCGCTGCCAGGGGTAGTTCGGCAGGTCCAGGACGGCCCTGGGCAGCGCCGGGTCGACGCCCTCCTCGTCGCACCCCCGCTCGGCGACCACCACCCCGGGCGGTGTGCCGCCCTCGGCCAGCCCGCGCAGCGCCCGCAGCGCGGCGGCCCGGTCGGCGGCCGTGATCCGGGCCCGCAGCCGGTGCCGGGCCCGCCCGGCCTCCACCGTGTACGCGAACGCCGGGTAGTCCGCCTCCGCCAGCCCGGCCAGCCGGCCGTGCAGGGCGCCCGCCAGCGCGCTCAGCGCCTCCGGGGTGCGGGCGGACAGCTCGAAGCCGTCGGCCGCCCCGGCCGGGGCGGCGCTGTCGGACCCGGCCGCGCCGAGCACCACCTGGGCGTTGGTGCCGCCCATGCCGAAGGCGCTGACCAGCGCGTGCCGCCCGGCACGCTCCGGCCAGGGCCGCAACGCGGACGGCAGGGTGATGCCGGTGCCGTCCAGGTCGATCAGCGGGTTGAGAGCGGCGAAGTGGACCAGTGGCGGCACCTCGCGCCGTCGCAGGCAGAGCACCGCCTTGATCAGACCGATCACCCCGGCCGCGGACTCCGGGTGCCCCAGATTGCCCTTGACCGAGCCGACCGCCAGCTCCGCCCCGCCGTTGCGGCGGCCCAGCGCGGCGGCGATCGCCTCCATCTCGATGGTGTCCCCGAGCGAGGTGCCCGTCCCGTGCGCCTCCACCAGGCCGATGTCGGCGGGGGAGAGCCCGGCGTCCGCCAGCACCGCCCCGGTCAGCGCCACCTCGGAGAGCACATTGGGCGCCGTGAAGCCGGTCGAGCGGCCGGTCTGGTTCACCGCCGAGCCGTGCACCACCGCGTGCACCCGGTCGCCGTCGCGCCGCGCGTCCTCCAGCCGCTTGAGCACCAGCACGCCGCAGCCCTCGCCCCGGGTGAAGCCGTTCGCCCGGGCGTCGAACGGGCTGCACCGCCCGTCCGGCGACAGCGTGCCCGCCAGCCGGTGCAGCCGGGTGGCGCGCGGCGACAGCACCAGGTTCACCCCGCCGGCCAGCGCCACGTCGCACTCCCGGCGGGCCAGCGCCTGCCGTGCCAGGTGCACCGAGACCAGCGAGGACGAGCACGCGGTGTCCACCGTGATCGCCGGCCCGGCCAGCCCCAGCGCGTACGCGACGCGCCCGACCGTGAAGCAGTGGCCGTTGCCGCCCGCCCAGTGGGTGTCCAACTCGCCCTGGTGCCAGTCCCAGTACTCCTGCCCGGTGATCCCGACGAACAGCCCGGTGCGGGCCGCGTCCAGCCGGTCCGGCGGCAGCGCCGCGTTCTCCAGGGCCTCCCAGGCGACCTCCAGCAGCAGCCGCTGCTGCGGGTCGGTCCCGCGCGCCTCCTCGGGCGCCATGCCGAAGAACTCCGCGTCGAAGTCCATCACCTCGTCCAGGAAGCCGCCGGTGTGCGGCAGCCCCTCCCACTCGGCGGCGAACGGCCCGCGCCGCCCGGCCGGCAGCGGGCCGGTGAGGTCCCGTCCGCCGGCCAGCGCGGCCCAGTAGCCGTCCAGGTCGGCGATGCCGCCCGGCAGCCGCAGGCCGATGCCGACCACGGCCAGCGCGCCGGTGCCGCTCGCGGCTTCCAGCTGCGCCCGCAGCCTGCGGACGGTGTCCAGCGCCCTGGTCAGCGGGGTGGGCGCGGCGGTGGTCCGCTGCTCCGTCGTCCGCTGCTCCGCCGTCCGCTGTGTCGTCGTCTGCTGATCGGTCATCGCGCTCAGCCCTCGCCGTCCGTGGCCGCCTCGGCGGCTCCCTCGCCCGGCTCCTCGCCGAGCAGCCGCTCCGCCAGGACGGCGGACAGCGCCCGGGGCGTGCCGTACGTCCACAGCAGGGTCGGCGACAGCCGAAGCCCGAACGCCGCCTCCAGCCGGTTGCGCAGCTCCAGGCCCATCAGCGAGTCCAGCCCGAGCGCCTTGAACGGGGTGTCCCGGTCGACCGCGCCGCTGTCCAGCCGCAGCACCCGGCCGGCCAGCTCCCGCACCCTGGCCTCCAGCAGCTCCGGCCACCGCTCCTGCGGCGCGGCCCGCAACTCGGTGAGGAAGGCCGCGCCCGCGCTGCTGCCGCCGCCCCCGTGCCGGGCCAGCTCGCGCAGCGCGCTCCAGCTCTCCAGCGTCACGGCGTCCGGGTAGGCCTCCAGGTACTGCCGCAGGTCGATCGGCGCATAGGCGACCACCTGCTCGTCAGCGCCCAGGAAGCCCTCCAGCGCCCGCCAGGCCTCCTCGGTGGTGAAGCCGGCCATGCCGCGCTCCGCCAGCCGGGCGCCGCGGTTGTCCTCCGCGGCGGCCAGGCCGACGTCGGTGAACGGCCCCCACTGCACGCTCAGCGCGGGCCGCCCGCGCCGCCGCCGGGAGACCGCCAGCGCGTCCATGAAGGCGTTGCCCGCCGCGTAGGCCGCCTGCCCGGCGTTGCCGAACAGCGCCGCCGCCGAGGAGAACAGCAGGAAGAAGTCCAGCGGGTCGTTGCCGGTCGCCTCGTCCAGGTTCACCGCGCCGTCCACCTTGGGCGCCAGCACCCGGTGCAGCTGCTCCGGCGTCAGGTTGAGCACGGTCGCGTCGTCCAGCAGGCCGGCCGCGTGCACCACGCCGCGCAGCGGCGGCAGCTGCTCGCGCACCCGGCGCACCGCCGCGGGGTCGGCGACGTCCGCCGCGAAGGTCTCCACCACCACGCCGCGCGCCCGCATCGCCCCGATCCGCGCCACCGCGTCCTCGCCCGGCGCCGAGCGCCCGACCAGCGCCAGCCGGCCCGCGCCCCGCCCGGCCATGAACTCCGCCAGCGACAGGCCGAGCGCGCCGAGGCCACCGGTGATCAGATAGCTGCCGTCGCCCCGGAACCGGCCGTCCCGCAGCGGCTCCGGCACCACCTCGCCGACCGTCGCCGGGTCGGACAGCACGAACTTGCCGATGTGGTTGCCGCGCGCCATCTCCCGCATCGCCTCGACGGCCCGCGCGAACGGCCGGCGCAGCACCGGCAGCGGCCGCAGCCCGCCCTGCTCGACCCGCTCCCACACCTCGGCGAACAGCCTGGTGAACAGCGCCGGACGGCGGGCGATCACCCCCGCGAGGTCCAGCGAGGCCAGCGAGACGCCCTTGCGGAACGCCTCCAGGCCCAGCGTGCGCCCGCCGTGGATGTCGGCCTTGCCCACCTCGACGAACCGGCCGCCCTCCGCCAGCACCTCCAGGCCCAGCGGGATCGCCGCGCCGGTCAGCGAGTTGAGGACGACGTCCACCCCGCGTCCCCCGGTCGCCCCGCGCACCAGCCGCGCCCAGGAGAGGTCCCGGGAGTCGAAGACGTGCCGGACGCCGAGCCCGCGCAGATGGGCGCGCTTCTCCTCGCTGCCCGCCGTGGCCAGCACCTCGGCGCCCAGCAGCCGGGCCACCTCGATCGCCGCCAGGCCCAGCCCGCCGGCCGCCGAGTGGACCAGCACCGTCTCGCCCGGCGCCAGCGCGGCCAGGTGCCGCAGCCCGTACCAGGCGGTGATGGTCACCGCCGGGAACGCCGCCGCCTCCTCGTCGGACATCTGCGCCGGGATGTGCTGCGCGTGGTCGGCGAGCACCGTCCAGTGGCTGGCCAGCGCGCCGCCGCCGGTGCAGGCGACCACCCGGTCCCCGGGGGCGAAGCGGGTGACGCCCTCCCCGGTCCTGGTCACCACGCCCGCGCCGTCCAGGCCGAGCAGCCGGGGGTCGGCCGACGGGTCGGGGTAGCTGCCCATCACCTTCATCACGTCGATGAAGTTCAGCGCGGCCGAACCCACCGCGATCTCGATCTCCCCGGCGCCGGGCGCCCGCCGCTCCAGCGGGCGGAACGCCAGGCCGTCCCAGGTGCCCTGACGGTCCGGGGCGAGCCGCAGCGGCTGCGGTCCCGTGGACCGCCAGGCAGGCCGGGCCGGCTCCGCCGGGTCGTCCGCCGCCGCCGCGCCGCGTACCAGCCGGCCGACCAGCCGATCGCGGCCGCGCAGCACCACCTGGTCCGCGCCGTCCCCGGCGGCCAGTTCGGCGGCACACCGCGCCGCCCAGCCCGGGTCCGCGCCCGCCACGTCCACCAGCACCGGCCGCAGCTCGGGGTGCTCACGGCGCAGCACCCGCCCGAAGCCCCAGTAGAGGGCCGCGCCCGGGTCCACCTCGCCGGCCGCCGACGCCGGCGGCTGCGCGTCGGCGGTCACCACGGCCAGCCGGGGCACCCGCGGACGGGTCGCGCAGGCGCGCACCAGCGCGGCCAGCGCCACCAGGCCCGCGCGCTGGGCGGCGGGCCCGGTGTCCGCGCGCGGCGCCACGAACACCACGCCGCTCAGCCCGTCGACCGAGGCCAGCCGCTCCTCCCAGGCCTCGCCGCGCTCCGCCGCCGCGCCGTCGGCCACCCGGGCCAGTGCGGTGGCACCGGTCGCGCCCAGCGCCTCGGCCAGCTCGCCGGCCCTCGCCCGGGCGGCCGGGCCGCCCACCGCGTCCGCCGCGCACACCGCCCACCGGCCGGGCGCCTCGCCGCGCTCCTGACGCTCCTCGCCCTCCTCGCCCTCCGGAAGGGCCTGCGGCCGGAACTCCAGCCGGTGGATCCGCTCGGCGTCCGCCGCACCCGGGTCCGCCGAGGCCGCCAGCGCCCGCATCCGCAGCCCCAGCAGGCTCAGCACCGGCCGCCGCGCGGCGTCGAACAGGAACAGGTCGACCTCCTCGCCGCCCGCCCGGCGCACCGCGTGCGACCACAGCGCGGTGACCGGCTCCGCCAGGTCCTGGTGCAGATGGATCCGGTCCACCCCGACCGGCACCGCCGCCTCCTCGCCCGGGAACAGCGGGATCGACGCCTGCAGAGCCGCGTCCCACAGCGCCGGGTGCAGCCGGTGCGGATGGCCGGAGACCAGCAGCCCGTCCGGCAGCCGCACCTCGGCCAGGCACTGCGCCGCCTCCGCGCGCAGCCCCAGCACGCCCTGGAACGCCGGACCGTAGTTCAGCCCGCGCGCCGCGCAGTCCGCGTAGAACGCCCCGGCCGGGGCCGCCTCCAGGCCGAGCAGCCGCTCGGGGAAGGACGGCAGGGCGGGCGCGGTGTCCTCCGCCAGCACCCGCGCCGAGGCGTGCCGCACCCAGCCCTGCGCGCCCGGCTCCAGCGAGGACAGCGTGAAGCTGCCGCCGCCGGTGACGTCGTCCCGCCAGCCCAGCGCCACCGTCACCGGCTCCTCGGCGAGGGTGAGGTGGCTGTGCAGGCCGACGTCGGCGAGCGTGCGGTGCGCCCCGCCGGTGCGGGCCAGCGCCGTGCGCAGCGCCAGCTCCAGCATCGCGGTGCCGGGCAGTACCACCGCGTCGTACACCCGGTGGTCGCGCACCCAGGGCAGGTCCGCCGGGGCCAGCTCCAGCGTGCCCGTCCAGGCACCGTGCTCGGTCACCGACGGCACCAGCCGCAGCGCCTCCCCGGCGCCGCCCGCGGTGCGCCGGCGGGCCGGCTCCACCCAGTGCGCGGTGCGCTGCCACGGGTACGGCGGCACCGGCGCCCAGGCGTTCCGGGGCAGCGCGCCGAACGGCTCCAGGCCGCTCACGTACGCCCGGGCCAGCGACTCGCGCACCATGGCCGGCGAGCCCTGGTCGCGCCGCAGCGTCGACAGCACCTGCGGCGGGAGCGGCCGCTGCGCGGCCAGCTGCTCCAGCGCCGGGGTGAGCACCGGGTGCGGGCTGATCTCCACCACATGGGTGACCCCGGTGTCGAACAGCCGCTCCATGGCGTCGGCGAACATCACCGGGCGGCGCAGGTTGTCCACCCAGTACCGGGCGTCCAGCTCCGGCCCCTCCAGCGGGGCCACCCGCACCGTCGACATCAGCTCGACGGTCCCCGGGCCCGGGCGCACCGTGCGCAGCGCCGCCAGCAGGTCCTCCTCCAGCTCGTCCATCTGCGGGCTGTGCGAGGCGTAGTCGACGTTGACCAGCCGGCAGAAGGTGCCCTCGGCCTCCAGCAACTCCTTGAGCGCCAGCACCAGTTCGGTGTCCCCGGAGAGCACGCAGCTGTTCGGCCCGTTGTTCACGGCCAGCGAGACGCCCTCCTCGAAGCCGGACAGCGCCGCCTTCGCGGCGTCCAGCGAGAGGTCCACCGCCAGCATCCGGCCCCTGCCCGAGGTGCGCCGGGCGATCGCGCTGCGCCGGGCGACCACCATCGCGCCGTCCTCGTAGGAGAGGATGCCCGCCGCGGTGGCCGCGGTGACCTCGCCCTGGCTGTGGCCGACCACCACGTCCGGCCGCACGCCGGCCGCCCGCCACACCTCGCACAGGCCCAGCGAGACCGCCCACAGGGTCGGCTGGAGCATGTCGATCCGCGACAGCCACTCCTCGCCGGCCGCGCCGGAGACGACCTCCACCAGGTCCCAGTCGGTGTACGGCTCCAGGGCCTTCGCGCAGCGGCGGATCACGGCGGCGAACAGCGGGTCCGAGGCCAGCAGTTCACGGCCCATGGCGTGCCACTGGGAGCCCTGGCCGGGGAAGACGAAGGCGGTGCGCCCGCGCGGCGCGGCGCGCCCGGTGAGCACCCCGGCCCCGCCGTCGGCAGCCGGGTCGGCGGCCAGCCGCTCCAGGACCTCGGCCGCCTCGGCGGCGCCGGCGGCGGTGACGGCCGCCCGGACCGGGAACTGGTCGCGCTGCCAGGCCAGCGTGCCGGCGAGCGCCGGGAGCGCGGCGGCGCCGGAGGCCAGCACCTCGCCCAGCTCGCGGGCGCGCCGGGCGAAGGCCTGCTCGTTGTGCGCCGACACCGGCAGCAGCACCGCGCCGTCCCGGTCCGCGCCGGCGGGTTCCCGGGCGGCGGGCGCCGGTGCGGCGGCGGTCCGCGGCGCCCCGGTCAGTACCACATGGGCGTTGGTGCCGCCCCAGCCGAAGCTGCTCACGCCGAGGAAGACCTGCTCGTCGGCGGGCAGCGGCAGCGGCTCGCGGACCACCGTCAGGTTCAGCTCGTCGAACGGGATGTCCGGGTTGAGCTCGGCCGAGTGCAGGCTCGGCGGCACCAGGCCGTGACGCAGCGACAGCAGCGCCTTGAACAGCCCGGGGATGCCGGCGGCGGCCTCCAGGTGGCCGATGTTGGTCTTCACCGAGCCGATCGGCAGCGGCCCCGTGTCCGCGCTGCGGGCCTGCCCGAGGACCCGGCCGACGGCGCCGGCCTCGATCGGGTCGCCGACGGCGGTGCCGGTGCCGTGCGCCTCCAGGTAGGCGACCCGGTCGGCGGGGATGCCCCAGTTCCGGTAGGAGTCGCGCAGCAGCCGCTCCTGGCCGAGCGGGCTGGGGGCGACGACGCTCTGCCCGCCGCCGTCGTTGTTCACCGCCGTGCCGGCGATGACGCCGTGGATCCGGTCGCCGTCCGCGAGCGCCCGGGCGAGCGTCTTCACGTACAGCGCGCCGACGCCCTCGCCGCGCACGAAGCCGTTCGCCCCGGCGCCGAAGGCCTTGCAGCGGCCGTCGGGGGAGAGGCCGCCGAAGTAGGTGAGGCCGATCGACGCGGTCGGGTCGAGCATCAGCGCGACCCCGCCGATGATCGCCGCGTCCACCTCGCCGGCGCGCAGCGCCTGGGCGGCGAGGTGCGCCGCGACCAGGGCGGAGGAGCAGCCGGTCTCGACGACCAGGCTGGGGCCGGTCAGGCCGAGGAAGTAGGAGACCCGGGCGGCGATCATGTCGAGCGCGTAGCCGGGCGCGGTGTGCTGGGTGACGCCGCTGCCGCTCTTGCGGCCGACGTGCTCGTAGTCGTGCCAGCCGGCGCCGACGAAGACGCCGGTCCGGGTGCCGGCCAGCGCCCGGGCGGGCGTGCCGGCGTCCTCCAGGGCGCGCCAGGCGGCCTCCAGCATCAGCCGCTGCTGGGGGTCGAGCATCTCGGCCTCGCGCGGGGAGATGCCGAAGAAGGTGGCGTCGAACAGGTCGACGTCGTCGAGGAATCCGCCGACGGCCTGGATCTCGCGCTGCGGGTCGAGCTGGGCGGTGGCGTCCCACCGGGCGGCGGGCACCGGGCGGATGGCGTCGCGCCGCTCCGTCATCAGCCGCCAGAAGCTCTCGACGTCGGGGGCGTCGGGGAACCGTCCCGCCATGCCGACGACGGCCAGGGCCTGGGCCGGGTCCTGGACCACAGGGTCTGTGTGCATGTCCTCTTCCTCTGGCATCCGTGGTGAGCGGGCTTCGGCCGCGGTCCGGCGCCCGGCCGGGGGCGCACAGGAGCGCGGGCGGACGGGGACCGGCCGGCGCGGGCAGGGGTCGGGTCCTACGGGCGGCGCGCGGGCGGTGGAGGGTGTCGGGGCAGGCGGCTGTCGGGACGGCGGACGGGTGCGGACAGACGGGTGCGGATGGGCCGGGCGGGGCGGACGGGCCCCGCGCGGCAGTCGATCACCAGTGCGCATCGTGGTCCTCGGCGGCGCCCGGCGACAAGGCTTTGACCTGCTTCTACTGACACTTGTCACGTCCCTGCCCCAGGGCGTCGGGTCGGCCCCCGTCGCCGGGATAGGTTGAGGGGTCACCGAATGACACGCGTAGACCCAACGGCCCCGCCGGTTCCGGCGGTCCTGCCGCGGCCATGTCCGCACCCGGACGCCCGGAGCCGTCGACGGGGCCGACGGCGGGCCGCACACTGGGCCTGCGGCCGGAACGATCACCAGGAAATCCGTTTCACGGGACCCTCGGGGGAGACCTAGTGATGACCATTCGTGTGTTGGTAGCCGACGAGCAACTCCTGCCCCTGGACGCGATCGCCGAGGTCCTGGCCTCCGTGAAGGACTTCGAGGTCGTCGGCGCGGTGAGCCGCAGTTCGATGATCGTCCCGGTCGCGGTGCGCCGGCGTCCGGACGTGGCGGTCCTGGGGATGGGCACCGTGCAGGGCGGCTTCCGCCTGGTACGGGAACTGGGCCGGCGGCTGCCCGACTGCCGGATCGTCATCATGACGGCCCGGCCCACCCGGACGCTGGTGGACCGCGCGGTGTCGGCGGGCGTGCTCGGAGTCGTCCCCAAGCAGACGAAGATCCCGCGCCTGGTCGACGCCATCCGGGACGCCGCCGCCGGCGGCAGACCGGCCGGTGGCAGAGCAGTGGGAGACGGAGCAGTGGGAGGCGGAGCGGTGGGTGGCAGAGCAGCGGCGGCCGGGGAGGGCGGGCCGCCGTTCGGGCCGGCCGCCCCGGCGGCCGTCGCCGAGCAGGTGCTGAGCGAGCGCGAACGGGAGATCCTGCGGCTCACCGCCACCGGCGCCTCCGTGAAGGAGGTGGCCCGCGAGCTCTACCTCGCCGCGGGCACCGTCCGCAACGTCACCTCGGGCGCCATGCGCAAGCTCGACGGGCGCAACCGCTTCGACGCCGCCCGGATCGCCTCCGAACGCGGCCTGCTGTAGCCCCGGGCCATGCTGTGGCCCCGGGTCCCGCTGCGGCCCCGGGTCAGGGCGCCGCCACCTCCGGCGCCCGCTGCGGCTCGTGCTCCAGCAGCCCGAGCCGGGTCGCCCGCACCATCGCGGTCAGCCGGTTGTCGGTCTCCAGCACCCGCAGGATCTCCGCGACGAAGCGCCGCACCGTCCGGTCCGAGTAGCCGAGGTGGCGGGCGATCGCCTTGTCGGTCGCCCCCACCGCCATCATCCGCAGCACCAGCCGGTGGGTGTCGGAGAGCACCGGCGCCGAACCGCCGCCCCGGCGCCGCCGGGTGTACGGCGCGGCCGTCGACCAGCTGTGCTCGAAGACCCGGGTGAACAGCTGTGCCAGCAGCCCGCCGTCGATCACCACCGTGCGGCGCGGCCCCTCCACCTGTGAGCGCGTGACCACCTTCTCCCCGTCGACGATGACCAGCCGCAGCGGCAGCGACTCGGCGGTGCGCACCTCGGCGCCCGCCTCCTGGAGCGCGTCGACGTATTCCAGGACGGCCGGACTGCCCAGCGCCGAAGCCGGTGCCACCAGCCGGTAGTGCACGCCCCGGCGCAGCAGCTCCACGTCCTCGCGGATACCCGTCTGGAACGGCTCGCGCTCGGCCCCGCTCGGCAGCATCACCGCCACCTCCGAACGGCTGGCCGAGTGCAGCTCCCCGAGCCGGCGGCACAGCTGCTCGCGCGACTCGACCACCTCGACGGCCGGGCTGCTCCCGGCGGCGGACGGCGGGGAGAGCAGGCCGTCGGTCAGGTCGGAGATGAGGTCCTGCGCGCGGGTGAACTCGGCCAGCCGTTCCTGCTGGTCGGCGACCAGCCGTCTGAGCACCCGCTGCGGCGGGTCGAGGGGCGAGTCCGGATCCCGGTCGAGGAGTCCCTGCCCGGCCAGCCAGTCCACGGCCTCCCGGACGTCGTCCGAACAGGCGCCGAGCCCGCGGGCGACCCCCGCCGGATCGGTGCGGCCGTCCTCGGTGCGGAGCAGCGCGTGGTAGACACGGTACGCAAAGCGGGGGTCGATCCCGGTTCCGGTTGCCGCCGTCATCGCCTTGAACTCCAGCCATAGATCCGGATCGTGAGCGGGAACGCGTGGTTGAACAGTGGGGAAACCGATTCCCCGGTGTGTTCGGGTGGCGACACTACTGGAAGGATTCGACCGGTCAAGGGTGCCGGGCCTGAACTCCGGGCATACCCCCAAGGGGTGACATATCGTCAATCCGAACGGCCCTGAGCCTTACAGGGACGCCCCGTCGGCCCGGACTCCGCCGAGTGGTCCGACTGCCCGTACTTCGCGGTGCCGGTCATGACGATCCTTCGGCACCCCTACGTCTCGGGGCCGGCCGGGAGATGCGCCGGACGGTGGCCGCCTTCACCCGAGGGAGCCGGCAGGCCGTGGAGCGGTGAGGCCGGCGGTCAGGAACTCGATCACGGTGGCCGACTCCGGGAAGGGCGGCTCGGGGGAGGTCGCCGTGTGCACGGCGAGCGGGCGGCCGTAGACCTCCAGCAGCGCGGTGAACGAGAGCCGCCAGCGGTCGGTGATCTCACGGACGGAGAGTTCGGGCAGCGCCCGGCCCAGGGCCACCTCGAACGGCGCGGTGCCCGCCCAGGGCGGGCCGTTGACCGGCCGCTCACTGGTGAGCATGGTCTGGGCCAACAGCCGGCAGAGCATCCGGCCGCGCTCGGTGCGCACCAGCTCCTCGAACGGCGCGACGACGGCCGTGACGAGCTCCCGCACCTGCGCGGGCCCGCTGCTCCCGGGGCGCAGGACGGCAGATTCCAGCCCGCCCTGCCAGAGCGGGAGCAGCGCGCGTTCGAGCAGCGCCGCGACCAGGCCCTCCCGGGAGCCGAAGTGGTAGTGCACCGCGCCGGGGTTGAGGCCCGCCTCGGCGTTGACCGCCCGAACCGAGACCTGGCCCACCCCGCGCTGGAGGAAGAGCCGTTCCGCGGCCGCGAGCAGGCGGTCCCGGGTCGTCGCGGGGTCCTGGGGCGTGGCGGGGTCCTGGGTCGGGTTCTGGTCTGGTCCATCCGGCATGCCGCTATTGCACCACACGGCAGGGGGTTACCATTCAATCAGTGATTGAATCGCGATTGGCCGATGTCGGGAACGAGATCGTGCCAGTCCGTGCGCCCTGCGCGCACAGTGATCGAGGAAAGGCCTGCACCATGGGTGTTTACGCTGTCACCGGCTCCGCTTCGGGAATGGGCGCGGCCAGCGCCGCCGTCCTCCGGGAGGCCGGGCACACTGTCATCGGCGTGGATCTGCGCGACGCCGACATCACCGCCGACCTCGGCACCGCGGACGGCCGCCGGGCCGCCGTCCAGGAGGTCCTGGCCACCTGCGGCGGCGTCCTGGACGGCGTGGCCGCGGTGGCCGGCGTCGGCCCCGCGATGAAGGACGCCGCCGCGGTGGCCTCCATCAACTACTTCGGCCCCGTCGTGCTGCTGGAGGGCCTGCGCCCGGCGCTCGCCCGTTCCGCGGCCGGGCGCGCCGTGGTGATCGGCTCCAACTCCGCCACCACCGTCCCGGTGATCGACGACACGCTGGTCGGCCTGCTGCTGGCCGGCGACGAGGAGGCGGCCCGCGAGCGCGCCCGGGCGACCGCCGGGACGCTCCCCGCCGAGCTGCGGGAGTCGTCGCCGGGCCTCTCCGCCTACGCCAGTTCGAAGTTCGCCCTGGCCCGGTGGGTGCGCCGCACGGCGGTCGCCCCGGAGTGGGCCCGCGAGGGCGTGCTGCTCAACGCCATCGCGCCCGGCGCGGTGATCACCCCGCTGATGCTCGGCTCCACCGGCGTGACCCGGGACGCCGACGTCGACGCCTTCCCGACCCCCATGCCGCTGGGCGTCTTCGGCCGGCCCGAGGACATCGCCTACTGGGTGCACCAGTTCCTGCGCCCCGAGGCCCGCTTCACCACCGGGGCCACCCTGTACGTCGACGGCGGCACCGACGCCGCGATGCGCCCGGACGCCCAGCCCACCGCGATGACCGTCTGACCGTCCCACCGCCTTCCTCCGGCCCACGGCCCGGGCGCCGGACGGCGCTCGCCGTTGTCGGTCCGTACCGCTACAGTCCCGGCCATGGTCGAGGATCTCGGGGGCGCCGAACGGGCGCCGGAGGAAGTGCAGGTGACGGACCCGGGGTTCCTGGTGACCGGGGATCCGCACGAGGTGGCGGCGCGGCTCGCCACGGCGGCCGGGCCCGCCGCCCGGCTGGCGGCGGCCGTGTACCGGGCGTCCCTGGAGGTGCACGGCGCGGCCGACGCCGCCACCCGCCGGCAGATCCTGGCCCTGGACGCGGCCCGCTTCGGCGACCGGGCGCTCGCCGCGCGGCTGGCCGAGGCGGCCGTCGAGCAGGTCCCGGACGCCCGGTGGCGGGTGGACTGGGCCACCGGCTCCGGCGTCCACCCCGCCTACCTCGGCCCGCTCGGCGCCGCCGACGGCGCCTGGCCGCCGCCGCTGGTCGGCGTCGAGGGCCGGCCGGCCGCACTCACCCGCGACGCCGACGGCGCGCTGCTGCTCCGCGACCCGGCCACCGGCGACCCGCTGCTCCGCCCGGCGGCAGGCGGGCGCGCGCCGGGGGAGGAGTGCACCGCGGTCCTCGACGGCCGGCCGGTCACCGTCCGTTGCGACGGGTACACCGCGCCCCGCCTCCTCGACCCCCTCACGGGAGGGACGCTGGGCACCCTGGCCGCCGCCCCCGGCGTCGAGCCCGACCCCACGCCGTCCGCCGTCGTGACGGTCGTCATCGACGGCCGGCCGCACGTGCTGGGCTGCGACGAGGAACGCTTCACGCTCTGGGACCTGACCACGCGCCGACCGGTCCGGGAGATCGAGCCGTTCGAGAAGGACGACCTCCAGGCCTGGGCGGTGGCCGAGCCCGGCGGGCGCCCCCAGGTGGTCGCCGGCAGCTACGGCGGCTCCGTCGGCGTCTGGGACCTCACCTCCGGCGAGCGCCTCGCCGAAGCCCGCGCCGAGGACCGCGACCTGTGGCGGATGGCGGTGGCCGAGGTCGGCGGACGCCCCCGGGTGCTCACCGTCGGCAGCAACCCCTACGTGGGCGAGCCGCTGGAGGAGGCCGAACTGTGGAGCCTCGACCCGCTGCGCCGGCTGGACCGCCTGCCCGTCGGCTGGGGCGAACTGACCACGGCCGCCGCGCACGGCCGTTGCTGGGTGGTGAGCGAGGGCGGCCGGGCCTGGGAGCTGTCGGACGCCGCACCGGCCGACCGGCGGGCGCCGGGCCACCGGGCGCACGTCAGGGCGCTCGCGAGCATGGTGCTCGACGGCCGGCCGGTGGCCGTGAGCGGCGGCGACGACGAGGTGCTGCGGCTGTGGGACCTCGACAGCGGCGAGCCCGTCGGCCCGCCGCTCTCCACCGCGCCGTACCAGGACGAGTGGGAGGGCGTGACCGCTGTCCGGACGGTGCTCGCCGACGGCCGGGCGTACGCCGTCGCGAGCCATGTGGACGCCTACGAGAACGTGGTGCAGCGGGTCTGGGACCTCGCCGCCGGCGCGGAGGCCGGGCCGCCGGTCGCCGGGGCGGTCGCGCGGGACGCCGCGGACGACCTGCCCGCCGCCGTGGCGGCGCCGGCGCCCGACGGGCTGACGGCCGCGGCCGCCGGCACGGTCGGCGGCCGGCCCGTCGCCCTGTTCGCCGTCCGGCACCGTGTCCAGGTCTGGGACCTGTCCGGTGAACCGGTCGTGACCGGTGAACTCGCCTTCCCCCAGCCCGTCGCAGCCCTGGCCGTCACCCCGGACGGCCGGGTGCTGGCCGGGTTCGGCGAGGATCTCGCGCTGCTCTCGCCGCGCTGACGGCACGGCGCGAGGAGATCGGCACACAGACTGTCGGAACGTCTGATCTGCCGTCAAAGTTCCTGGTTTTCCTGCGAACTTGTGTGAAGTCCCTTTAAGCTCCCGTTAACAATGGCGGCTCTCCGTCACACCCGGACTCCGCAGCGGAGTCGGGGCGGCGGGGCCCAACCGCATCATGAGAGCAGGGATGACAACGACACGTGATCAGGAACCCGGCGCCGCCGCGCGCGGCCCGGAGCGGCGGCGGCCGGGTCTGCCCGGCCGCCGCACCGTGGGGGGCGCCGCGGCGCTGCTCCTCGGAATCGGGGCGTGCTCGCTGCTGGCCGCCCCGGCCGCGTTCCCGCAGGCGGCCGACGGGACGGTGACGGTCCGCGTGGTGCGGGCCGTGGACACCGACGGGTTGTGGAAGCCCGGCCTGGAGCCGGGGATGGCCGGCGTCAAGGTGACCCTCACCGACGACGCGGGCGCCGGCGTCGAGGGCACGACGGCGGCGGACGGCACGGTGACGCTGGTGCCGGGCACCAAGCTCACCGGCGGCAAGTACCGCGTCCAGGTGGTGAATCCGAAGCCGGGCACGCTCTACCCGGCGTTCGCCTCCCGCGAGGGCCTGGGCGGCGAGCCCAACAAGCTCAGCAGCAACGAGGAGTTCGTCGACGTCTCGGGCGGCAAGAACGTGGCGGTCACCACCGGGCTCTGGTACCCCGGTGACTACTGCCAGAAGAACGCCCCCCTGGTGACGACCTGCCAGCCCACCACGCGCGAGGGCGGGGCGCAGCGCACGCTGGTCTCCTTCCCGTACAGCGCGCGCGGCCAGGAGGGCGTGGACGTCAAGGCCACCAACCTCGCCACCAACTCCGAGACCGGCACGCTCTACGGCATCGCCTGGAACAAGGCCGACCGGCGGGTGTTCTCGTCGGCGGTCGCCAAGCGGGCCACGGACTACGGTCCCGGCGGCCAGGGCGGGATCTACGTGACCGACGTGGCCTCGAAGCAGACCACGCTGTTCACCACCGTCCCGAACGCCGGTTCCACCGGCCACGGCGGCGGCACCGACGACGGGTTCATCGGGGTGCCGGGCAAGGAGAGCCTCGGCGGCATCAAGGTCACCGACGACGGGCAGGACCTGTTCGTCGTCAACCTCAACGACCGCAAGCTCTACCGCTACAACGCCACCGTGCCGACGGCCTCCGCGCCGAAGGCCGTCTACCCGATCCCGGACCCGGGCTGCCCGGCGGCCGGGGACTGGCGTCCCTTCGGCCTCGGCCTGCAGGACGGCACCGGCTTCCTCGGCGGTGTCTGCTCGGGCCAGTCGACCGGCAAGGCGTCCGACATGCGGGCGGTGGTGCTGCCGTTCGACCTGGCCACCGGTGCCTTCTCGGCGGCCGTCCTGAACGAGCGGCTGGACTACCCGCGCCAGACGACCGTCGGCGGCGGCCCCTGCGACGGCGCGGCCTGGTTCCCGTGGACCGACACCTGGCCGACCTCGCAGAACGGCAACGCGTGCGGCACCAACATGATCGCCCAGCCCGAACCCGAGCTGGGCGAGATCGCGTTCGAGACCGACGGCTCGATGCTGCTGGCCTTCCGCGACCGCTTCGCCGACCGCGCGCCGTCCGGTGTCCCGTACTCCGCCGTCATGTCGGGCGGTGACCTGAACAAGGCCTGCCTGGCGAACGGCGCCTACGTGCTGGACACCAACAACGGCTGCGGACTGTCCCCCCGGGGCACCCGCTTCTTCGACACCAGCTGGGGAGGCCACCGCAACACGGCCTTCGCGGGCATGGCGAACTCCAAGGCCGAGAGCACCATCGCGACCTCCGCCTTCGACCCCAACCACACCGCCCTCGGCTACGGCACGTCGTTCCTCCAGCGGAACGGCGCGCAGGACCCGAAGTTCGGCTTCCGGCTGACCCCGAAGGACGAGGCGGCGCCGTTCGGAAAGGGCGCCTCGATGGGCGACCTGGAGGTGCTCTGCGACCAGGCCCCGCTCCAGATCGGCAACCGGGTCTGGTACGACCCCGAGCGCAGCGGTCTCCAGCTCCCGGGCCAGAAGCCCGTGCCCGGGGCGACCGTGAACCTCTACGACGAGGCGGGGAAGCTCGTCGGCACCACCAGGACCACCGACCGCGGTGAGTACTACTTCGACGACAGCAACGTCACCGGCGGCCTCAAGCCGCGCACGAAGTACACCGTCCGGCTGGACAACCCCGCCGACTACGCCAAGGGCGGCCCGCTCCACCAGTGGGTGCCGACCACCGCGGACGTCGGCGACAACGCCTTCGTCAACTCGAAGGGCATCGTTCCGGCGGGCGGGCAGTACGCCGAGCGCGCGCTGACGACCGGCGGCCCGGGCGAGAACGACCACACCTACGACTTCGGGTTCCGGCAGCAGGAGGGCGAGCTGCGCCTGGTCAAGCACGACCAGGACGGCAAGCCGCTGGCGGGCGCGAAGTTCCGGCTCTGGAAGGAGACCAACGGAACCGACGGGTTTCAGAGCGGCGGTGAGAAGCCCGACACGGCGGTCGGCGATCCCTGCACCACCGGGGCCGACGGCCTCTGCAAGGGCAGCGGTGTGGCGGGGACGTACTACTGGCAGGAGGTGAGCCCGCCGGAGGGCTACTCCCCGCCGGAGAAGACGGTGTTCGGGCCGCTGGTGCTCAACGCCGACAACCTGGCGGCCGGAGTCGAGGTGACGGCCGTCAACCGGCTGATCCCGACCCCGACCCCGACCCCGACGCCCACGCCCACGGCGACGCCGACGTCGACGCCTTCCGAGACGCCGACGCCGAGTCCCACGCCGACGCCGACCGCGACGCCGACGCCGGCGCAGACCCGGCCGCCGGTGCAGCCGTCCCCGGCGGCGACGCCGCCGGCTCCGGCACCGGGGCACCTGGCCAACACCGGTGCCAACGAGGGCATCCCGGTGCTGGCGGCCGGTGCGGGCACGCTGACCGTGCTCGGAGCGGTGCTCGTGCTGCTGGCGCGCCGGCGCCGGGCCCAGCGGCAGTAGTCCGACCCCGGTAGCCCACCCGGGGCGCCGTTGGCAGGGCGGGTCCGGGGTCCGCAGGGCCCCCGCCCCGCCCGTGTGTTGTGGCCGACCGGTGAGAGTAGGCGCGGGCCT
>NZ_JBHVER010000016.1:0-75971 GCF_042802195.1 Kitasatospora sp. NPDC057500
GACCGGGCCCTTCGGCGCGAGGGTGGGGTGGGGTCAGGCGGGCGGCGCGGGCGGCGTCAGAACGCCTCCTCCGCCAGCTCCATGATCTCGTTGTCGACACCCTCGGCGATCAGGCGCTGCGGGGCGACGGTCGGCAGCACGTTCCGGGCGAAGAAGCGGGCGGCCGCGACCTTGCCCTGGTAGAACGGCACGTCCTTCTCGGAGGCGCCGGCCTCCAGCTTGGCCAGGGCCACCGCGGCCTGGCGCAGCAGCAGCCAGCCGACCACGACGTCGCCGGAGACCATCAGCAGGCGGGTGGTGTTGAGGCCCACCTTGTACATGTTCTTGACGTCCTGCTCGACCGAGGAGAGGTCGGCGAGCAGCTTGCCGACGATGGCCTCCAGGTCGCCGGCGGCCTTGGCGAGCAGCTCGCGCTCGGCGGCCAGGGCGTCGCCGCCCTCGGCGGAGCCGAGGAACTTCTGGATCTGCTCGGACAGCGCGGTGAGCGCCTGGCCGCCGTCCTTGACGATCTTGCGGAAGAAGAAGTCCTGGCCCTGGATGGCCGTGGTGCCCTCGTAGAGGGTGTCGATCTTGGCGTCCCGGATGTACTGCTCGATCGGGTACTCCTGGAGGTACCCGGAGCCGCCGAAGGTCTGCAGG
Source organism: Kitasatospora sp. NPDC057500 (assembly GCF_042802195.1). Classification (NCBI taxonomy): domain Bacteria; kingdom Bacillati; phylum Actinomycetota; class Actinomycetes; order Kitasatosporales; family Streptomycetaceae; genus Kitasatospora; species Kitasatospora sp. NPDC057500. The sequence continues at coordinate 640 of NZ_JBHVER010000016.1, forward strand.
GACTGGGCGAGCTGCTCGTAGGACTTCTCCGAGCCGTAGCCCTTGACGATCGGCAGCAGCAGGTCGTTCAGGCGCTCGGCCGCCTCGTCGTGCTCGCCGCGCAGCTTGGCGGCCGCCATGTCGTCCTGGACGGAGGCGGTGAACAGCACCAGGGCGCGCATGCCCTCGGCGTACGCCTTCTGGTTCAGCAGCGAGCGGCGCACGTCCGGGTGGTGGGTGATGGTGACGCGCGGGGCGGTCTTGTCCAGGAACTGCGAGATGTCGGCGCCCTGCACGCGCTCCTTGGCGTACTCCAGCGCGTTCAGGTAGCCGGTGGAGAGGGTGGCTATGGCCTTCGTGCCGACCATCATCCGGGCGAACTCGATGATCTTGAACATCTGGCGGATGCCGTCGACCTTCTCGCCGAGCAGCCAGCCCTTGGCCGGGTGCTTGGCGCCGAAGGTCATCTCGCAGGTGTTCGAGGCCTTCAGGCCCATCTTGTGCTCGACGTTGGTGGCGTAGACGCCGTTGCGCTCGCCCAGCTCGCCGGTCTCCCAGTCGAAGTCGAACTTGGGGACGATGAACAGGCCCAGGCCCTTGGTGCCGGGCTTGCCGCCCTCGGGGCGGGCCAGCACCAGGTGGACGATGTTCTCGGACATGTCGTGCTCGCCCGAGGTGATGAAGCGCTTGACGCCCTCGATGTGCCAGGAGCCGTCCTCCTGCCGGACGGCCTTGGTGCGGCCGGCGCCCACGTCCGAGCCGGCGTCCGGCTCGGTGAGGACCATGGTGGAGCCCCACAGCCGGTCGGTCATCCGCTTGGCGACCTCCAGCTGGGCCTCGGTGCCCTCCTCGGCGATGACGCCGGCGAAGGCCGGGCCGGAGGAGTACATCCAGATGGCCGGGTTGGAGCCGAGGATCTGCTCCGCGAAGGCCCAGATCAGCGAGTTCGGGGTGACCTGGCCGCCGATCGACTCCGGGATGCCCAGGCGCCACCACTCGGCGTCCATGAAGGCCTGGTAGCTCTTCTTGAAGGCCGCCGGGATCGGCGCGGTGCTGGTCTCCGGGTCGAAGACCGGGGGGTTGCGGTCGGTGTCGGTGAAGGACGCCGCGAGGTCGTTCTCGGCGAGGCGCGAGATCTCGCTCAGGATGCTCTTCGCGGTCTCGACGTCCATCTCCGCGAACGGTCCGGTGCCGTACACCTGCTCGCGGCCGAACACCTCGAAGAGGTTGAACTCCACGTCCCGCAGGTTGGACTTGTAGTGACCCATGGCCGTTATCTCCGGTTCGTCGCTTCCGGGACATCTCCGCTTTCGGGCGCCCGTACCCACCAGTAGGCCTCATGATGCTACCCGGCGGTAACTTGTTTCAAGCCCCCGCCCGACAATCCTCCGCGGATCGGCGTATGAACGTGGTCACGTCCCACAAGCCGGGACGGTCCGCTCTTGTCAGGATCGACGCCCGCGCGGGGACCCGCGCTCCCGATAGCCTGTCCGTGTGTACGGCTATGACCAGAACGCGTACCCGGGCGACCCCTACCAGCAGGCGGGGCCGCAGCCGGGCATGAACGGCATGCCCGGCCCGGGCCCGTACGGCGAGCAGCCGCCGAGCGCACAGCAGTCCCTCTACCCGGAACCGTCGCCGCCATCCCTGGCGGACGCGGTCCGCGCCTTCACCACCGGCTCCATGGCGGTGGAGGACTTCCAGGCCATCTTCATCACCTCCAAGGTGCACTGCCCGCGCGGCGAGCGGCCCGGCTTCCTGGCGCTGCACAACACGCCGACGCCGGTCATCCCGATGTTCAGCTCGCTGAAGGAGCTGCGCCGCTACGCCGGCAAGGACTCCAAGCACTTCACCGTCACCGGCGCCGAGGTCCTCGACCTGCTGCCGACCGGCTACGGCTTCGCGCTGGACATGGAGGGCGAGCACCGGATGGTGTTCGACGCCAAGGCGGTCGAGCAGATGGTCGACTTCACCATGCGGCGGATGTACGGCTGACGGACGATGGACGGGGGCCCGCCCCCGGCCGGGCGACCGCCCCGCAAGTAATTAGTTCAACATTCAACTTGCTTCTTGTTGAGCATTGAACTAATCTCGTGGACACAGGCCAGAGGAACATCCACCGAAGGAGGCCGACATGCCCGCCGTGACCGTCGAAAACCCGCTGACCCTCCCGCGCGTCGCCACCCCCGACCCCACCGTCACGAGCGCCCGGCCGGTCCTCACCGTGGCCACCGCCCCCGAAGGCTTCGAGGGGGAGGGCTTCCCGGTCCGCCGCGCCTTCGCCAAGATCAACCAGAAGTACCTCGACCCGTTCATCATGATGGACCAGATGGGCGAGGTGGACTACGCGGCCGGCGAGCCCAAGGGAACCCCCTGGCACCCCCACCGCGGCTTCGAGACCGTCACCTACATCATCGACGGGACCTTCATCCACCGGGACTCCCACGGCGGCGGCGGCACCATCACCGACGGCGACACCCAGTGGATGACCGCCGGCTCCGGCCTCCTGCACATCGAGACCCCGCCGGAGTCCCTGGTGCAGTCCGGCGGCCTCTTCCACGGCCTCCAGCTCTGGGTCAACCTGCCCGCCTCGGACAAGATGATCACCCCGAAGTACCAGGACATCCGCGGCGGCAGCGTCAAGCTGCTCAGCACCGAGGACGGCGGCGCGCTGCTGCGCGTCATCGCCGGCGAGCTGGACGGCCACCAGGGCCCCGGCACCACCTTCACCCCGATCACCATGATCCACGCCTCGATCAGCCCCGGCGCCCAGATCACCCTGCCCTGGCGCTCCGACTTCAACGCCCTCGCCTACGGCCTCGCCGGCAACGGCTCGGCCGGCACCGAGCACCGCCCCTTCCACCGCGGCCAGGCCGTGGTCTTCGGCGACGGCGACTCGATCACCCTGCGCGCCGGCGAGAAGCAGGACTCCCGCGACCCCAACTTCGAGGTCGTCCTCCTCGGCGGCCTCCCCATCCGCGAGCCCGTCGCCCACTACGGCCCGTTCGTCATGAACAGCCACCGCGAACTCCAGCAGGCCATGGAGGACTTCCAGGCCGGCCGCCTCGGCACCATCCCCGCCGACGGCCACTGAGGTAGCGGGGCACGGCGTAGGACCGGCTCTCCCCCACCCTGGCCCTGCACGCCGCCCGAACCACCGGCCCCGGCGCCGGCCGGCCCCACGCCGGCCGGCGCCCGCAGCGCGCTGCCCACGCCACTCGACGGCGGGTCCACCGGCCAGGCGGCGGGGCACCGGTGCCGTTCCCGCGTCCACCGGGCGTTCCTCGCCCTGCCGCGTTCGGAGCTCATGCGCGTTGCACGTCCCGGAGCCGGGACCACCCGATCAGGGTGACGTCGCGGAGGGCCGACTGCGCCTCGGGGTCGGTGAGGACGCGCAGTTCCCAGGCGCGCTTGGTGTGTTCGGGGGTGATGGCGCGGAGTTCCGCGGTGTCGGAGAAGGGGTGGAGGAAGACCTCGGTCACCCCGGGGGCGAGTGTCCTGATCATGGTGATGAAGGACTCGCGGAAGGATTCGTAGGTCTCCCCCTCGGTCCGGTGGAAGGGGAGGCCCCTGAGGTGGTCCGGGAGCACCACGCCGGCGGCGTCGGCCAGCCGGACCGCCTCTTCGTGCAGGGGCCGGGCGGCGGCGGGGAGCCCGAAGCCCTCCGGGCTGCGGGGCAGCCGGAAGGGGAGGCCGCGGTCGGCGCAGACGTCGAGGACGACGTCGAGGAAGTGCCGGCCGGTGTGCAGTCCGTGGAGACTGACCATGTGGTTGTCGAGGTGGCTCGGGTCCAGTCCCAGGGCCGTGGCCCTGCTCAGCTGGGCCAGGATCTCCGTGCGGACGTCCTCCGCGTCGGCGTTCTCCTCGACGGCCCTGGGGTCGCGTGGGAAGAAGCCGGCGTCGTCGACGAGGGTGGGGACCGGTCGGTCCTTGGCGACCGGCCCCCAGCGGTAGTCCTGCCATTCGCTGGTGAAGGTGAGATGGACACCCGCGTCGAAGCCGCCGGCCTTGGCGCGGGCGATGGCGTCGGGCGCCCAGGCGCACGGGAGCATCACGGTGGCGGAGCTGACGGCCCGGGCTTCGAGCAGCGAGGTGATGCCGGTGTTGGCGGCGTGGCACATGCCGTAGTCGTCGGCGTTGATGATCAGCAGTCGTTCGTCCGGACCGTGGCCGAGTTGCCGGGCGAGGCTCATGAGGAAGGTCCCTTCGGGGAGTTGACGGTCGCGATCAGCCGGTGCAGGTCATCCGGGCCGACGGGCACGATGGGGAGCTGGGCGAGCTGGCTCAGCCGCAGCTGGGCCATCATGCGGTGGCGTGGGCTGTCCTCCTGCGGATAGCCGTCGCCCATCGACTCCCGGACCGTGCTCAGCAGTTCGGTGATGGCCGGGCCGCCGACGGGGTGGGCGAGCCACTGGGCCACCGTGGAGTCGGCGTCGGGGAGGGAGGTGGCGGGGTCTCCCGCGACGGCGACGGTCGCGGTCAGCCTGATGTCGCGGCTGGACCCGCCGATGTCCAGGCGGTGGTCGATGTCCTCGACGACCCAGGCGTGTGCCTCCGGGTCGTAGTGGGCGAGGTCCGCGCGGGCGATCCGGAGGGTCACGTCCGCCGTCTCCCCGGGACCGAGGTGCGCCACGGCGAAGCCCTTGAGCTCGCGGACCGGGCGCTGGACGCGCGAACCCGGCACCGCGAGGTACGCCTGGACGACCTCGTGACCGGCGCGGTCCCCGGTGTTGGTGACGGCCACGGTGACGGCGAGACCCGCGTCGTCGGACGTCGTGCGCAGGTTCTCGTACGCGAACGTCGTGTAGGACAGACCGTGACCGAAGGGGAAGGAGACCTCCAGCTCGCGGGCGTCGTAGTAGCGGTACCCGACGAACAGCCCCTCGCCGTAGCGGGCGTGGCCGTTGTGGCCGGGCCAGTCCAGGTGCGCGGGGGTGTCGGCGAGCCGCAGCGGGATGGTCTCGGCGAGCCGTCCGGACGGGTTGGCGGCGCCGAACAGCAGGTCCGCGGTCGCGGATCCGCCGGCCTGTCCGAGCAGCCAGCCCTCCAGCACCGCGGGAACCGCGTCGATCCAGCCCGCCAGGCGAACCACGCCGCCGTTGGCCAGGACCACGACCAGGTTCGGGTTCACCGCGGCCACCTCGTCGAGCAACCCGATCTGCTCGGCCGGGAGTTCGAGGTGGTCGCGGTCGTAGCCCTCGGACTCGTAGCTCGGCGGAAGCCCGAGGAACAGCACGGTCACGTCCGCCGCCGCGGCGGCGCGCACCGCGGCCCCGCGCAGGGCGTCCGCGTCGGCGTGCGGGTCGTCCACGGGGAAGCCGGGGGCGAAGGCGACCGTTGCCGCGGGGGCGGCGGCGGTGATCGCCGTGAGGGCGTCGTCCAGCCGGGTCGGGGTGACCCGTGAGCTGCCCTCGCCCTGGTAGCGGGGGGTGCGGGCGAACTCGCCCAGCACGGCGATCCGCAGTGCGGCGGTCGGATCCAGCGGGAGCAGTCCGCCCTCGTTCTTGAGCAGCACGGCGCCGCGCGCGGCGACCTCGCGGGCGAGCCCGTGGTGCCGGTCGGCGTCGAAGTCCGCGCCCGGTCGGCTGCCCTCGGCCGCCTTCCGGGCGAGTTCGATCACCCGGGCCGCGCTGCGGTCCAGCACCTCTTCGTCGAGTCGCCCGGCTTCGACGGCTGCCACGACCTGGGCGGGACCGACGCCCGAGGAGGAGGGCATCTCCAGGTCGAGGCCCGCGGCGAGGGCTCGTACCCGGTCGACCACGGCGCCCCAGTCCGAGACCACCAGGCCCTGGTAGCCCCACTCCTTCCTCAACACCTCGGTCAGCAGCCACGGGCTCTGCGAGGCGTGCACCCCGTTGACCCGGTTGTAGGCGCACATGACGGTCCAGGGCGCGGCCTCGGTGACCACCCGGTGGAAGGCCCGCAGGTAGATCTCGTGCAGGGGGCGCGGGTCGACGTCCGCGCTGACCGTCATCCTGTCGGTCTCCTGGTTGTTCACGGCGAAGTGCTTGACCGAGGCGCCGACGCCCTCCGCCTGCAGACCGTTCACCCAGGCTGTTCCCAGCACCCCGCTGAGCAGCGGGTCCTCGGAGAAGTACTCGAAGTTCCGCCCGCACAGCGGGCTGCGCTTGATGTTCACGCCGGGGCCGAGCAGCACGTGTACGCCGTGGGCCAGGGATTCGCGGGCCAGCGCGCGGCCGACCCGGGCGGCCAGCTCGGCGTCCCAGCTGCAGGCGAGCGTGACGGCGGGCGGGAAGCAGGTGGCCGCGTCGCTGTGGTTGAGCCCGAGATGATCGGCCGCCGCCTCGTCCTGGACCCGCAGGCCGTGCGGTCCGTCCGAGAGCCGGACCGGGGGGATGCGGGCCTGGGGCAGGGAGGCCGTGTGCCACCAGCCCGCGCCGGTGGTCAGGGCGGCCTTCTCTTCGAGGCTCAGCGCCGCGAGAGTGCGCGTCGTCCCGGTCGGGTGGGGCGTGTCGGTCATGGTGTCTTTCCCTGGGGGCGTGCGTTGCGGGTGGGGGGAGGGCGTGGGTGCGGTCATCGGACGCTTCTGACGCGTAGGACCGCGGCGGCGCCGATGAGTCCGAAGGCCGCCGCGGCGAGGAAGAGCGTGCGGAATCCGCCGAGGGCGAGGACGACGGCTCCTGAGATGGCCGGTGCGAGGACCTGGGGCAGGGTGGAGGCGACGTTGACGACGCCGAGGTCCTTGGCGAAGGACTGTTCGGAGGGGAGCACCTGGGAGATCAGCGCGGTGTCCACGCCCTGGAAGCAGCCGAAGCCGAGGCCGGCGGTGAACCCCATCGCGAGCATCCCCGTCATGTCGGGGACCACGAGCGGGATCACCAGTGAGCAGCCGATCAGCGCCGCCGAGGCGATGACGAAGATCTTGCGCCGGCCGAGCCGGTCGGACAGGGGGCCGCAGATCACGGTGGCCGGCAGGATCCCGGCGACCGTGGCGAGCGCGAGTGCGGGCACGTGGTCGACGGCCTCGTCGTGCAGGCCGATGTAGTCCTGGAGGATGTAGAGCTTGTAGCCGAAGACCAGGAAGTACGCGAGGTAGGTGAAGAGCCTGCCGAGGAAGACCCACCAGAAGTCCGGGTACATGCGCGGACTGGGCGCGAAGCCGCGCAGGAACTCCCCGGTGCGGAAGGGTTCCCGGGGCTCGTCCTGGTTCGACCGGTCCGGGTTGAGGATGACGAAGACGGTCACCGCGATCGCCGTGAGCGTGGCGAGGACGATGTACGCGAGCGTGATCCGCTGCTCGAAGGTCGCGGCGAGGATCTGGCCGAACAGGGAGCCCAGCATGGTGCCGAGGCCGAACACGGCGGAGAACAGGCCCCGCTTCTGGACGGGCACCCGGTCGGGCATGACCGCCGACAGCGGGCCCATCGCGAAGTTGTAGCCGAGCTGAACCACGCACCAGGCGGCCATCAGCAGGGGAATCGACGGCATGAAGGCCATCGCCACCAGCGCCGCGGCGCCCGTCACCGTGCCCGCCACGATCCACGGTGCGCGCGGGCCGAAGCGGCTGCGGGTCCGGTCCGAGACGACTCCCGCGATCGGCTGGGCCGTCATCGCGAAGACCGCCCCGACCGTGGTCACCAGCGCGAGCGTGCCGACCTTGGCCTGCTCGCCGACCATGCGCTGGACCTGGAGCGCCAGCAGGATGCCGGGCACCGCGCCCCAGACGAGGGCGATCGAGAGATTGGCGGGGCCGATGCAGGCCATGAGGCGTCGCAGCGCTCGGCCGGTGGGTTCCGGCTCCCCGGTCGGGGCGGAGGGTGGGGCGGGGGGATTGCTGGTGGCTCTGGACATGAGGACCTTCTTCTGGGCGGCCGCGTCCCGCGGGTAGCTGAAAACAGTACGGTGTACTGTTTCTGTGGGCAAGGGGTCGCCGGTGGGACTCGACCCGGGATCGGCCAGGGAGGTCACGGACTAAGGTGGTCCCGTGAACGCCAGAACCTCCTACGCGAAAGGGATCGCCAAGCGTGAGGAGATCCTCAGGGTGGCTTTGGAGATCTTCGGCCGTGAGGGCGAGCGCAACACGACGCTGCGGACGGTCGCCCAGGAGAGCCGCATCAGCCTGACCGGTCTGAGGCACCACTTCGAGTCGAAGGACGACCTGCTGACCGAGGTCCTGCGCGCGAGCAACCAGGCGGGCTACAAGCGTTACCGCGCCCAGAACGCCGAGGGCGATCCCGGCGAGTTCCTGGCGCAGAGCATGGCCCTCAACGCCGCCGACCCCGGCCGGGCTCGCCTCTACGTCACTCTTGCCGCCGCCTCGATCGACCCGGCGCACCCGGCGCACGCCTACTTCAAGGAACGCTTCGCCTTCATCCGCGGCACGATCGCCGACCACCTCCTGGCCGAGGAGCGCGCGGGCCGGATGAAGCCCGGCTTCGATCCGCACTTCCTCGCCGCGGCCCTGGTCGCGGCATGCGACGGCATCCAGCTCCAGTGGCTGAGCGACCCGACCATCGACATGCCCGACCACGTCCGCCGCGTCTGGCGGCTGCTCACGAAGGGCGCCGAGTCGTCCGACGGCGCCGACGCCGGCGCGCCATAGCCGGGACGGCCGGGCAGCCCGGACGGTCGCTCATTCCTTGATCAGGGCCCGGCCGGAGGCCGTCGTCCTCTCCTGGTCGGCCGAAGGGGTGCTCGCCCCGGAGCGGCGGGCCAGCTCGGCCCGGACCGCCGCGGTGTCCCGCACGTAGGGCCGGTAGAAGAGCGAGATGAACAGGCCGTTGGCCAGGGTCATCAGCACCAGCAGCCACAGGAACGCGGTCTTCAGGCCGACCAGGTCACCGAGGTAGCCGACGCCCACCGTGCTGAGCGCCCAGCCGACCGATTCGGCGGAGAGCATCAGCGCGTAGGCCGCGCCCCGGAGTTCGGGCGGTGTGACGGAGCTGACCAGGGGTCGGTTGACACCGGGGTTGAAGCCCGAGATGAACGTCAGCAGGGAGAAGAACACGGCGAAGAGGGTGATGGACCCCCAGGCGACCTGGGTGGCGACCCAGGCCAGCAGCGCCCAGGCGATCAGTGCGGTCTGGAACACGGCGATCCGGCCGGCGTCCGGGTGCCGGCGGTGGACCCGGTCGGTGACCACACCGCCCACCAGGGTCCCCACGAAGAAGGCCAGCGCCATGGGCAGGACGACGAGGGACGCCTCGGCGTTGCTGTAGCCGTGGACCTCGGTCAGGAACACCACGCCGAAGCTGAGCAGGATGAACTGACCCGTCGTCAGCCGCTGGACGAGGACCAGGACGAAGGTCCGGATGCGGAGCAGCTCACGGAACCGCCGCCAGGTCAGCGGGGCGGCTCCCGGCGCCTTCGAGTCCGACCCGGGGGCGAGGCCCGGTTCGGAGGCCCCGACGCCGGGGTCGCGCAGGAACAGCAGGATCAGGACGCCGAAGCAGATCTGGAGGGTGCCGCCGGCGAAGAATCCGTACCGCCAGCCGTCCTCGAAGCGGGAGAGCTGTCCCATCAGGGGCCCGACGACGGCGGTGAACAGGGCGATGAAGCCGTACAGGTAGCCGGCCGCCCGGCCCCGGGAGGCGTCGTCGTAGAGGTCGGACAGGATCGCGTTGACGAGCGGGCCGCCGCCCGCCACCCCGGCCGCCGCGATCACGCTCATGACGATGAGCTGGGGGTAGTTCTGGACGAACCCCGTCGCGATCGTCCACACGCCCCACAGTCCGGAGCACGCGGCGAGCACCGTCCTCCGGCTGTAGCGCTGGGCGACGAGCACCCAGAGCGGGCCGGTGACGACCCCGACGAGCTTGGACACGGCGACGAGGACACCGAGCGCGGCGAGCGGCAGGCCGAGGGCGGCCCGCAGCGCGGGGAACATCACCGAGGTGACGCTCATCTCGGTGTTGTCCATGCTGCTGATGCCGACGAGCAGGCCGAGCTGACGGCCTCTCTTCTTCGGCCGTGCTCCGGGGAGGGTGTTGCGCACGAGGAACTCCTTGCGGGGGCGCACGCGCGGTGCGGGGGCGGTGGTGGGGGGCGCGCCGGTGAAGGGTGGGGGGTCACCGGCCGGACTCCAGTCGCTGCAGGGTGAGCTGGAGCCAGACGATGTACGAGTGCATGGACGCGTAGCCGCGTTCGTGGGCCAGGAGATGGACCTCGCGGGCCAGGTCGGCGTCCAGCTCGGGGATCTGCGACTCGTAGGCGTCGGGCAGTTCCAGAGCGCCGTTCTTACCGGCGACCTGGTTCAGGCGGTAGTCCAGTTCGGTCCGCACCAGGCCGATGGCGATGGCGCGGTCGAGCTGGCCGGCGAAGATGAAGCGGATCCTGAAATCGGAGTCCGTCGGGCGGACGGACGGCTCGTAGGGTGAGCGCGCCCAGTCGAGCAGGGCCGCGCGGCCGTCCTCGGTGAGCCGGTAGACCTTCGCGTCGGGAGCCGCGTCGCGGGCGTCGACGTCGTACTCGACCCAGCCGCGCTCCACCAGCTTCGCGAGCCTGCGGTAGATCTGGGGCAGGTGGACGCCGTACCCGAGGTACTGCCCCTTGCCGTCCATCCACCGGCGCAGGTCGTACCCGGAGAATCGGCGCAGGGCCAGGAGCCCCAGGATCACAAAGTCGAGCTGCATGGGGCCCCTATATTCATTCGTATCTAGCGGTGGAGACAGGCTGCGGTCACGCGGCGGCAATGTCAAGGTCTTGGACACGCAATATTCCGCGAAACAGACGGTGGCGACCCAGTTATCTATGTTCTAGCGTACATAGACACCTGATTCCCAGACTTCAGGAAGGGTTTCGATGAAGGCCATCATGGTGATGTTCGACCCGGGCGCCGAACGCGTCCTGCGGGGGCACTTCGGCCCGCCCCTCGACGGGCCCTTCGCCCGCGTGGTCGCCGAACTCTCGCCGCTCCAGACCACCGCCTTCGCCGTCGGCCTGCTGGACCGCGACAGGCCCACCGCACTCTCCAACGAACTCGCCGCGACCGGAGGCCGACGATGAGCGCCCACGACACGACCCTGACGGCGACCTCCTTCCGGTCCCCCGACGGGCGGTCGCTCCCGCTCCACGTGCACGCCCCGCGGAGCGGGCCGCCGAGGGTCGCCGTGATCCTCTTCCACGGCGGCGGCTGGCGCACCGGCACCCCCGACCAGTTCACCCCCCAGTGCGAGGACCTCGCCCGGCAGGGCGTGCTCGCCGCCACCGCCGGCTACCGGCTGCTCGGCTCCGGCGCCGAGAGCCTCGACGACTGCCTGGACGACGCCACGGCGGCGGTCCACCACTTCCGCGCCGTCGCCGCGTCCCACGGCCTCCCGCCCCGGCTCGTCGCGGCCGGGGGCGGCTCGGCCGGCGGCCACCTCGCCCTCACCGCGGCGCTGACCGGCCGGGCGGACGTTCCCGCGCTCGTCCTGTTCAACCCGGCGGTCGACCTGGTCTCGGCGGCCGAAGGCTCCGGGACCTCGCTGAGCCAGGTCGTCGGCATCCCCGCCGACACGGCGGAGCGCCTCTCCCCGCTGCGGCTGCTGCGCCCCGGCGCTCCCCGTCTCCTCGTCCTGCACGGCACCGACGACCGGATCGTGCCCATCGCCCACGTCCGGCGGCTGCGCGAGCTGATGACGGCCGGGGGCGACGACTGCCGCCTCGTGGAGTACCCGGGTGCGGAGCACGGCTTCTTCAACGCCGGACCCGGCGACCCCCGGTACCGCTCGACGCTGCGGGAGACGGCGGAGTTCCTCCTCGGCCTGGCGGAGAGGGGGAACTGACCGGCGGCGTCAGGGCTGCGGCAGCGCGAGCGGGACGCGCCCGGTCGCGCGGCCGGCGTCGTCGAGGAGCCGGCCCATCCGCTTGGGCGAGCGGAGGACGACCGTGCGGTCCCTGATCTCCAGGAGCGGGAAGCGCTCCGCGAGCACGGCCTCGAAGGGGTCGATGGCGTGCAGGCCGTGCAGCCAGACCATCACCAGCAGGTTGTCCGGACCGCTGACGGACACGCACAGCCGGACCTCCTCCATCCGCGCCAGCGCGTTGCCCGTCGCCTCCGTCCAGGCGTGCGGAACGGCAATCCGGTAGATGAGCATCGTCGACAGCCCCGCCAGCGGGTGGGCGAGGTCGCAGCGGATGGTGATGTCGCCGTCGCGGACCATCCGCTGGAGCCTGCGGCGGACGGTGTGCTCGCTCATGCCCGTGGCGGCCCCGAGCTCGGTGTAGCCGAGCCTGCCGTCGTCGCCGAGCAGCGTCAGAAGGGCCTGGTCCTCGGGGGACGGCCGGTCGTGCATGTGGGCGCTGTACACGGCGCGGCGGGAGGCGCGCGGGGTGGCGAGCTCCGCCCGGCCGGAGGGGTCCATGGCCCGCATCCGCCAGTCGCCGCCCTCGCCGTACAAGGTGATGCCCAGCCGCGTACGGGTGGAGCGCACCCCGCGCAGGCCGCCGATCGCGCGGTTGACCGACCGTCCCAGGGCGGGCAGGTCGGCGGCCGCGACCTGCAGCAGCAGGTCGTGGTCCCCGGTGGTCTCGTCGACGTTGAACACCCAGGGCAGCCCGGTCACGGCCGTGGTGACCGCTTCCAGGGAGCGCGGCCGGCAGCGCACCTCGACATAGCCGACGGTGGTCGACTTGGCCGCGTCGTAGGCGGTGACCCAGGCGAGCCCGCCGGCCCGCAGGCGTTCCCAGCGGCGGGCGGCCGTGGTCGCGTCGACGCCGAGCGCCCGGCCGATCCGCGACCAGGGCGCGCGGGGGGCGGCCTGGAGCGCCTCGACCAGTGCCAGGTCCAGCTCGGTGAAACGGACATCCGGGTCGGCCGCGCGGGAATCCGGCGGATTCGCGGCCTCAGAGAAGCTTTCCTGCATTTCCACGGCTTCTTGCTGCACAGACCGGATCGTAGGGGCACTTCCCGGCCATTGCCCAGCACCGGCCGGCCCGGCGAGAGGAGAACCGTGTCCGCTCAGCCCCCCGTCCGCGGCCCTCAGGGAGCCTGCCTCCCGCGTGGTCCTTCGCCGCGCTGCTGGTGATGCGCTTCGCCTTCGGAGCCGCCGAGGGCGTCTTCCCGCCCGCCTCGATGGAGGAACCCTCGTGAACGCTCCCGCCCAGTTGCTCTCCGGACTCACCGACCGGCTGCCCGGCCTCCGCGCCCTCTACCAGGACCTGCACGCCCACCCGGAGCTGTCCTTCCAGGAGTTCCGCACGGCCGGCGTCGTCGCCGCGCTGCTGCGCGAACAGGGCTGGCAGGTCACCGAGGGCGTCGGCGGCACCGGTGTGGTGGGCGTGCTCGCCAACGGCGAGGGCCCGGTGGTCCTGCTCCGCGCCGACATGGACGCGCTGCCGGTGCGGGAGGAGACCGGCCTGCCCTACGCCTCCACCGCCACGGGCACCGACCCGGACGGCAACGAGGTGCCGGTCATGCACGCGTGCGGCCACGACATGCACGTCACCTGTCTGCTCGGCGCCACCGCCCAGCTCGCCGCCCGGCGCGAGGGGTGGCGCGGCACGGTCGTCGCCGTGTTCCAGCCGGCCGAGGAGGTCGGCGGCGCGCCGGCCATGGTCGAGGACGGCTTCCTGGAGCGGTTCCCCCGGGCCGAGGTCTGCCTGGGCCAGCACGTGGCGCCCGCCCCCGTCGGCTTCGTCGGCACCCGTCCCGGGCCGATGATGGCCGCCTCCGACAGCCTGCGGGTCCGGCTCTTCGGACGCGGCGGGCACGGGTCCATGCCGGAGGCGACGGTCGATCCGATCGTGATGGCGGCGGCGGTCGTCCTGCGGCTCCAGACGGTCGTCGCCCGCGAGGTGGGCGCCGCCCAGACCGCCGTGGTGACGGTCGGGTCGATCCACGCCGGGACCAAGGAGAACATCATCCCCGACACCGCCGAGCTGCGGATCAACATCCGCAGCACGACTCCGGCCGTGCGGGCCCGGGTCCTGGAGGCCGTCGAACGGATCGTCCGCGCCGAAGCCGCCGCCTCCGGCGCCCCGAAGGAGCCGGAGATCACCGCGCTCCCCTCCTTCCCGGTCACCGTCAACGACCCGCAGGCCACCGGAACCGTCCAGGCGGCGCTGACCGCCGCGCTCGGCGACGGCCACGTCTTCACCCTGCCCCAACCCCTCACCGGCAGCGAGGACTTCGGCGTCTTCGGCGCGGCCCTCGGCGTCCCCTCGGTCTTCTGGTACTTCGGCGGCGCCGATCCCGCCCTCTACCGGGACGTCGACCCCGCCGCACTGCTGGAGGACGGCCTGCCCGACGCGGTCCCCTCCAACCACTCCCCGCACTTCGCCCCCGTCCCCGAACCCACCATCGAGACCGGCGTGACGACCCTGCTCGCCGCCGCCGCCCACTGGCTGTGCGAGGGGGCCGGCCGTGCCTGACACCGCCCCCGACCCGGTCCTCACCGGCGGCCCGGTCCTCACCGTGGACCCGGCCCGGCCGCCGGCGACGCGACGGTCCGGACGAATGCCGCTCGCAGGCACCTGATCCCACGGAAAGGAAGCTCCCTGTGAACGCCCCGCACCCCGACCCGCTCTGGCCGGCGTACGACCGGCCGGACCACCTCGCGGCGATCGAAGCCGTCCCGCTCCAGGAGCGCGGCCTGCCCGGGTCGACCTACGACGTCCTGACCCGCGCCGCCGACCTGTGGCCCGACCGGCCGGCCCTCACCGTGCTGCCGAGCGCGGAGCGGTGGACGGACGGCACCACCACGGACTTCGCCGGGCTGCGCGACCAGGTGCACCGCATCGCGAACCTGTTCCACCGGCACGGCGTCCGCCGCACCACCGCGGTCGGCCTGCTCACCCCCAACACCGGCCTGCTGCCCGCCACCCTGCTGGCCGCGCAGCTCGCGGGCATCGCGGCGCCGGTCAATCCGGCACTCGCCGCCGAGCACGCCGAACGGCTGCTGCGCCTGGGCGGAGCGCGGATCCTGGTCGCCGCCGGACCCGAACTCGACGCCGGGGCCTGGCGAACGGCCCGCGCCGCCGCGGCCGCCCCCGGCGTCACGGCGCTGTTCGCCCTGCGCCCCCTGGACGCGCCCGGGGCCGGGCCCGAACTGGAACCGGTCGCGGGCGTCGAGGTCGCCTATCTGCACGCCGCCGCAGCCGGGCAGCCGGTGGAGCTCGACCCCGGCGTGATCCCCCCGCAGGCCGGCGACCTGGCCGCCTGCTTCCACACCGGCGGCACCACCGGCGACCCCAAACTGGCCGCGCACACCCACGCCAACGAGGTGGCCGACGCCTGGATGATCGCCGCGAACAGCCTGCTGGAGCCCGACGCGGCGCTCTTCGCCGGGCTGCCGCTGTTCCACGTCAACGCCCTGGTCGTCACGCTGCTGGCCCCTCTGCTGCGCGGGCAGCACAGCGTCTGGGCCGGACCGCTCGGCTACCGCGAACCGGCGCTGTTCGCACACCTGTGGAAGATCGTCGAACGCTTCCGGATCGCCGCCATGTCCGCGGTGCCGACCGTCTACGCCGGCCTCGCCCGGGTCCCGGTCGACGCCGACATCACCTCGCTGCGCTTCGCGATCGTCGGCGCCTCGCCCCTTCCGGAGGCGGTGCGCGAGGCCTTCGAACGGCACACCGGTGTCCCCCTCTGCCAGGGGTACGGACTGACCGAGGCCACCTGCGGCAGCGCCCGCGGCTTCCTCGGCGAACACGGCCGGCCCGGGGCGGTGGGACAGCGCATGCCGTACCAGCGCGCGAAGACGGTACGGATCGACGACGACGGCCGGTGGCACGACCTCCCACCGGGGCGACCGGGGATCCTCGCGCTCAGCGGCCCCACCGTCTTCCCCGGCTACGTCGTCGGCCACGACGGGCACGGGCCCCGGCTGGACACCCTCGGCAGCGTGCGCGACGGCTGGCTCAACACCGGGGACCTCGCCCGCCTGGACCCCGAGGGCTTCATCCACCTGCTGGGCCGCGCCAAGGACCTGATCATCCGGGGCGGCCACAACATCGACCCCGCCGTCGTCGAGGACGCCCTGCTCGCCCATCCGGCCGTCACGGGCGCGAGCGCGGTCGGCCGCCCCGACCCGCACGCCGGAGAGGTCCCGGTCGCCTACGTCACCCTCGCCCCGGGCACGGCCGACACCGTGGCCGGCGAACTGATGGCCTTCGCCGCCCGGCTCGTACCCGAGCGCGCCGCCGCCCCCAAGGACGTGATCGTCCTGCCGGCCCTGCCGCTGACGGACATCGGCAAGCCCAACAAGGTCCCCCTGCGCCTGGACGCCACCCGCCGCGCCGTCGCCGCCGCCCTGGCCGACCTCGGCGTCACCGTCGACCACGAGCGGATCCTCTGCACCGTGGCCGACGGCCGCACCACCGTGACGATTCCGCAGGCCGAGGACCCGCGCCTCGGGCCGCAGCTCACCGCCGGGCTCGCCCTGTCCGGGATCGAGTGGTCGTTCCAGTAGGAGCCCTTCGGTCGCCCCGGCCCTCCCCCGGCCCTCCCCCGGTCCGTCCGGAGCCGGGCGCAGAGGGCCGAGGCGTCGTCGTAGGCCCTGCCGCGAGGCCGGCGCTCGCAGGCGGCGTCGGCCCGCTCCGCCGCGCGCACCCGGGCGATCGGTTCGGCCGGGCCGGACTCCGCGAGCAGTCGCACTGCGTCGCCCCGGCTGCCCAGGCCGACGTGGTCGGTGAAGCGGGCGGCGCCGCCCGACAGGGCGGCCACCGCGCGCAGGCCGGCAAGGGGACGAAGCCGGTCTCGGCGCGCGAGGCCGCCCGCGGGGTGGCGGCGATCCACGGGCCGCGGCCGGAGTTGCAGGCGGCCCGGACGGCCGACGCGTACTCCAGGTGCCGGGCACCGTCGAGCAGACCTGTCGGCGCAGCTCCTCCCCGCCCGGGAAGCGCTGGTCGTCGCCGGTCACCCGGGGCGGGCCGTCGGCCGGTTCCAGCACCAGCAGCGAGCCGCCGGGGCACCAGGCACTCCGGCGCGGACCCGTACCGGCGGGCCGCCACCACCGTCGCCGCCGGGGTGTCGGGGTGGGCGAGGTCGCAGCGCCCGCCGTGCAGGGCGGCGGTCCCGGCGATCACGTCGGCCGGGCACTCGGCGACCGAACGGTCCGCGCGGTCGGTGAGCCCGGCGAGCAGGTGCACCCCGAGTCTGCGGCCGTACCGGGCGGTGCCGTGCCGGCAGCCGGACTCCGGGCCGGACGGCGGACTCGAACCGTCGAGCAGCACCAGCGCCTCCGGGGTTCCGCCGCGAAGTCCTCGCTCCCGCGGTCCGGGCGCCGCGCGCCGCTCCCGGTGGCAGCCCGGTGGATCCGGCCATACCGTCGGACCACGGGCGGGGATGCCGGCCGAGGTGAGGAGCGACGGATGTTCTGGCAGTTCATCGTGGTGGTGGTCGCCGCGTTAGGCTTCCCGACCGCCGTACTGCTCTTCTTCATCGGCGGGCCCCGCTTCCCCGACGAGCGGCGCGAGGGCCACTAGCCGGTCAGCGCGCCGACAGCGCCCAGGCGGTGTCGCGGCCCAGCAGGGCGAGCGCGCGCTCGAACGGCCCGGCGGACTCCCGGGCGGTCAGTACGGCGGCGAAGGCCCGTCCCGGCGCCCGGTCCGCCGGGGCGGCCGGTACCGCGCCGGCCACCGCGAGCAGTTCCCCCGCGAGCTCCGGCTCGCCCTCCACGGCGGCCGTCAGCCGGGCCGGCGAGCCCAGGGTGGCCGCCACGTCCCAGGCGTGCACCAGGGTGTCCAGCAGGTGGAGGCCGACCGCCCGGTCGAGCGGGAACGGCCCGCCGTCGCGGATCTCCGGCAGCCGGAGCGAGGCCGGGTGCGGCGCGGCGGCGGCCAGGGAGAAGGCGGCGGTCAGCCGCGCGGCCGAGTGCCGGAACGCGCCGGCCGGATCGCCGTGCACCGGGACGTCGCGCCAGAGCGCGAGGTCCGGGCCGGCCCCGTCGGCGGCCGCGGCGAAGCCCCGGTGCTGTCCGACCACGTGCTCCAGCAGCCGCCGCAGCGACCAGCCGGCGCAGGGCGTCGGCAGGACCAGTTGCTCCGGCTGCACGGCGTCCACCACGGAGGCGGCCAACTCCAGCGAGCGGGTGTGGAGTTCGAGCAGCCTCACGCCGCACCCGCCGCCGCGCCGGCCGCCGTCCCGGTCCCGGCCGCTGCCCCGGCCCCGGCCCCGGCCCCGGTCCCGGCGGACAGGAAGCCGATCACGTTGTCGATCACGGTCGGCTCGGTGAGGATCCGCCGGTGCCCCAGCCCCCGGGTGGCCAGCAGTTCCAGCCGCTCCCCGTACGCGGCCCGCAGCCGGCGTGCCTGGTCGAAGGGGACGACGTCGTCGTCCTCGTCGTGCGCCACCAGGATCGGCAGGGCGATCTCCTCGGGGTCGCGGGTGGCGTCGAAGTGCGCCCGCACGTCGGCGATCCCGGGGAACATCGCGCCGCTTTCCACCCGGCGCCGCAACTCCCGTTCCACGGTGGCGTTCAGGCCGAGTGCGGCGCAGAACCCGGCGGGCAGCCAGGAGATCTCGCCGACCCCGGCCACGGCGGCCAGCCGGCCGGCGCGCAGCCCCTCGCGCAGCGCCAGGAAGGCCGCGTTGACGCCCAGCGAGTGGGCGATCACCGCCTCGAAGGGGCCGTACTCCTCCTGCAGCCGCAGCGCGATGGCGCGGTGGTCCAGCACGGTGGCGGTCCGGCCGCCGGAGTCGCCGTGCCCGGGGAGGTCGTAGCCGACGGCGGTGAGGCCGAGCCCGCGCAGCCGGGGCACGAAGTCCGCGAAGCGGGAGGCCCGGGACTGCCAGCCGTGCATCAGCAGGACGGGCCGGTCGCCGTCGCCCCAGCGCTGGACGACCACCCGCTCGCCGCGGTGGCGCAGCGTCCGGGTGGCGGCCCGGTCGTGCACCGCGCGTTCGCGGGTGCGGACGCGGCCGCGCCGCAGGGGGTGGCGGTAGAGCTCGAACGCGGCCCGGCCGGCGAGGCCGGGGGCGGCCAGCGCGGCGGCGTTCAGGGTGGTGCGGATCAGTGCGACGGCCGGGTCCATGCGGAACTCCCTGTGGATGCCGAGGGGCAAGAGCCGAACTGGGCGAGATATTAGCACGACCGTTCGTGCTTTTTTATGGACGGCCGGCCGCCCCGCTACCCTGGCGGCACGGACAGAGGCCGGAGAACTGGGGTGAACGGTGGCCGGATCGAGCACGAACGCGTCCACGGACGGACGGGTCCTGCGCGGCGAGGAGACCCGCCGGACGGTCCTGCGCCGGGCCGTGGAGATCGCCTCCGTCGAGGGCCTGGACGCCCTGTCGATCGGCCGGCTCGCCACCGACCTCGGGCTCAGCAAGAGCGGGGTCTTCGCCGGCTTCGGCTCCAAGGAGGAACTCCAGCTCGCCACGATCCGGGCCGCCCGGCGGATCTTCTCCGACGCGGTGCTCGACCCGATCGCCGCCGAGCCGCCCGGGCTGCGCCGGATCCGCCTGCTCTGCGAGGCCTGGCTGGCCTACTCGCGCGCCCGGGTCTTCCCCGGCGGCTGCTTCTTCTACGAGGTCAACGCCGAGTACGACGCCCGCCCCGGCCCGCTGCGCGACGCCCTCGCGGCCAACTGGCGGGAGTGGCACGCCACCGTCCTCGGCCTGGTGAACGGGGCCCGCGACACCGGCGAACTGCGCGCCGACGCCGACCCGGAGGACATCGCGTTCACCCTGATCGCCCTGCTGGAGAACGCCAACCCGCAGGCCCTGCTGCTCGACGACGACACCCCGTACGAGCGCGCCCACCGCGCCGCGCTGCGCCGACTGCGCACGGACGCCACCGACCCGGACACCCCCGCGCTGCGGGCGGACTGAGCCGCCGCGCTCAGGCGGTGTCCAGCACCCGCTCCAGGACCGCCGCCCGGGCGAGCAGACCCTCGTCCGCCCCGGCCTCGCCGACCACCTGGAGGCCCAGCGGCAGGCCCGGCTCCGTCACCCCGGCGGGCAGGCTCAGCGCGGGCAGCCCGGCGCAGCTCCACGGCAGCGACATCACGGCGCTGCCAGTGCCGTCCAGCCCGGGCGGGGCCGCACCGGTCGCCGAGGGGGCCAGCAGCAGGTCCACCCCGGCCCGCCGGCGCCGCTCGGCGAGCCGGGCGCGGAAGTCCGCCCGGAAGTCCAACGCCGCCCGGTAGGCGGCCGGCCGGACAGCCCGGCCGTGCCGGATGCCCGCCACCGTCTCCGGCCGGTAGAGGCCGCCGAAGCGGTCGAACCACTCGGCGTGGGAGGCCGCCGTCTCGAACCGGTTGATCGTCCGACACTGCCGCTCCAGCTCGGCGAAGTCCGGCAGCAGATCGAGCTGGCGCACCATCAGCCCCCGGGCGGACAGCAGCTCCAGCTGCCGCCGGAAGGCCTGCACCGCCTCCGGGCGGGCCCGCTCCAGATAGGGGCCGACCGGGACGCCGAGCACCGGCACGTCGCCGTCCTCGTGGTGCGGCCGGACGCCGCCCCGACCGTCCCAGTCGTCGCAGAGCAGCGGGGCGGCCAGCGCGACACCCGCCAGGTCGGCGGTGAACAGGCCCAGGGTGTCCAGGCTCGGCGCGTTCGGGATCACCCCCGCCATCGGGATCCGCCCGTGCGTCGGCCGGAAGCCCACCACCCCGCAGTAGGCGGCCGGGCGGACCACCGAGCCGACCGTCTGGGTGCCGATCGCCAGCGGCACCAGCCCGGCCGCGACCGCCGCCGCCGAGCCGCTGCTGGAGCCGCCCGGGGTGTGGCCCGGGTGGTGCGGATTCCGGGTCGGCCCCGGGGCGGCGCCCGCGAACTCGGCGGTCACCGTCTTGCCCGCGACCAGCGCGCCGGCCGCCCGCAGCCGGTCCACCACGGCGGCCTGCGGCCCGGCCAGCACGCCCGGCGGCAGCGCGGAGCCGGCGTGCGTGGGCAGGCCGTCCACGTGCACGATGTCCTTGACCCCGACGGCCACCCCGTACAGCGGCGGCGCCTGCGCCGGGTCGGGGTGGCGGGCGGTGAGCGCCCGGGCCTCGGCGTGCAGCCGGTCGGTGCGGCCGGGCTCCGGCACGAAGGCGTGGATCAGCGGGTCCACCCGGTCGATCCGGGCGCAGAGCCGGTCGACGTGGATGGCCAGGGCGGGTACGCCCGCGCGCAGCGCGGCGGCCTCACGGGTCAACGACCGCGGCCGGACCAGGAATTCCTCCATGGCGACCACGTTAGCCCCGGCCCCGGGGCGGGCGTTCACCGCACCACCGGTGGCGCGCTCACCCCGTCGGCCAGGCCGTCTCCCGCTGCTCGCCGGGCGGGCGCGGCCGGTGCTCGTCGGCCAGCCAGGGGGCCTCGCGCAGCAGGTAGGCGCCGCAGGTGTGGCAGCAGAGTTCGGGGGTGCGGCCCCAGTCCACCGCCTCCCGGGAGGGCGCCTCGGCGTCCAGCTCCCGCCCGCACATCGCGACGCTCCCGCCGCCGCGGACCAGGTGCCACAGCCGGACCCCGGCGGAGGCCCCGCCGGGGGCGTACTCGGCACGCATCCGGTGCATCATTCCCCCATCGTCCGGCGGCCCGCCGGGCCCGGCAAGCGGAGGCCGGGCCCGGGGGCGCTCAGACCAGCGAGCCCCACAGCCGCAGCCGGGCGATCCCGCCGTCCGGGAAGACGTCCAGCCGGACGTGGGTGGCCGGGCGCGGCGCGTCGACCACCAGGCGGTGCACGGCGTCCGGCTGCAGCCGGGTGCGCGGCAGCAGCTCGAACCACCGCTCGGGGTCCGCGCCGTGCTCGTCCCGGCCGGACAGCGCCGCCCAGCCGGCCGCGTTGCCGACGTAGTAGCCGGTGTCGACCTCCACCGCGCGGACCGCCCCCCGCCCGGCCAGGCGCAGCCGGACCCAGTCGTGGCCGCCGTCACGGCGCCGGCGGTTCTCCCAACCGTCGCCCATCGCCCGGGACTTGCCGGGCAGCAGGAGGCTGACCGGGGCGGAGTAGAAGCGGTCCGAGGCGTCCTCCACGGCGCCGCCGTTCTCGACCGCGGCCAGGTCGAAGGTGCCGAGCGCGGCCAGCCATCCGGGGTCGGGCCTGGCCTCGCCGTGCACCCGGAAGCGCGCGATGCCGCCGTCGGGGTACTGGCTGAGCCGCAGGTGGGTGACGCGGCGGCGGTCGGTGACGGCGAAGCCGTTGGCGGCGTGGCCGCGCACCGGGGAGCGGGGGACCAGCGGGTGCCAGTCGGTCTCCGGCGCCAGCAGTTCCTCCGGGCCCGGGGTGCCGGGGAGTTCGGCCCCCTCGACGGCGATCCGCCGCGGGTGGTTGCCCCGGAAGTGCGCGGTGTCGACGACGACGCCGTGCACCACGCCCGGCACGCCCAGCCGGACCAGGGCCCAGTCGTGGTCGCCGTCGGCCGGGTGCGGGTGCCCGGCGTCGGCGCCGCGCCGCCGCCTGGTCTCCCAACCGTCCATGAGCTGGCCCTTGTTGCCGAAGGTGTGCGGGCGGAACTCGGCCGGCCGCGGCAGCAGCAGGTTCTCCCGTTCGGCGAACAGTTCGTCGTTGGCGGCGATCACGGCGCCGCCGAGACGGCGGTCGGCGAGGTCGACCAGCGCGGTGAACGGGAACGCGGCGGCGCGGTAGTCGGCGTACGGGTCGCCGCCGCCGTACGGCGGGGCGGCGGCATCGGACAAGTGGTCGGGATCGGGGCTGGAGTTCGCTTCGACGGCCATGCAGCCACCCTCGCCCCGGACGACCGGTCAGGTCCATCACAAGGACCGGGCAGTTCGCCGCCACCCCGGGCGGGACCCTTCGACCACGTCCCGATAGGGTGCCGCTCCTGCGACGACGCCAGGAATCATTTCCGGCCGTCAAGTTGCCTTAATTCGGACAGACTTCATCAAAACGCTGGAGCCAAGCACTTGCGCTCTTCCCGCCTCCTGGCCGCGTCCACGCTGCTCGCGCTCTCCCTCGGCACGACGGTCGGCGCGGCCACCGCCGGCGCCTCCCCCGTCGTGCCCACGCCGACACCGTCGGCCACCGCGACCGACACCCCGAGCGCCACGCCGAGCGCCACGCCGACCCCCACCGGCACCCCCACCGGCAGCCCGACCGGCACCCCTTCGGCCAGCGCCTCGCCGTCGGCGAGCGCCACCCCGAGCGCCACCGCCACGCCTTCGACGAAGCCCACCGGCCGCCCCTCCGCCCCGACGACCGCGCCGGGCTTCACCTGCTCGGGCGGCGTGTACCAGGGCTACGACTGGCTCAAGGCCACCGGCACCGGGCTGTGGAACCGCACCATCGCCCCGGGCGAGACCCAGGAGACGTCCGTGACCTGGGAGAACCTCAGCGGCGTCGACCTGCCGAACTTCCACACCTACCTCTACCTGGCCGCGAACGAGCGGGAGGACGGCGTCGGCGGATACGACTGGAACAAGGACTACTTCGCCGTCCAGTTCCGCGCCCCCGGCCAGGACTGGAAGCCGATCCAGCTGAACGACCACTCCGCCGACACCGGTTTCTTCCGACTCGGCAAGGGTGAGAAGCTCACCCTCCACTTCCGCATCACGCCCACCGACAAGGCGCCGCTCGGCTCGTTCGGCGGCAACTTCGGCGGCGGCGACACCGCCATGCCCAACACCGCGCTGCCGCACCCGGCCCAGCCCGACAAGGACGGCTGCACGCAGTACATCAACTACTACGAGGGCGCGTTCAAGCTGACCAGGGCCGGTGCCACCGGCGCCGCGTCCGCCTCCACCTCCACCAAGCCCGCGACCTCCCCCTCCGTCTCGCCGTCCGCGGTGAGCGGGCCGCACCTGGCCGAGACCGGCTCCAGCTCCAACACCCTGCCGATCGCCGTCGGCGGCGCCGTCGTGCTCGCGGCCGGCGCCGGGACGCTGCTGGCGCTGCGCCGCCGCAAGGCCGGCGCGCACGGCTGATCCGGTCGGAGGAGTACGGGGGATGCGCACAACCGTTCGTATCCCCCGTACGTCTATCCGACACAGCATTGACCCTCCCTCACCACCGAACGCCGGAGCCGTGATCGTGCGCATTTCCCGACTTGCCGCCACCGCCGCCCTGCTCGTCCTGACCACCGGGACGACCGTGGCAGGCACCACCGGCGCCTTCGCCGCGGACCCGACCTCCAGCCCGTCGGCCACCGCGACGGCCGAGCCGACCGCTGCCCCGTCGGCCACCGCCGAGGCGACCGGAACCCCGTCGGCCGCCGCCGAGCCGTCCGCGACCACCGAGCCGACGGCCACCGGCACGCCCACCCCGACCGCGGCCCCCTCGGCCACGGCGACCCTGCCCGAGGGCTGCACGTCCCAGCGCGACGTCAAGATGCCGGTGCAGGCCGGCCCGGCCGACTTCAGGATCGTCAAGGACGGCACGGCGCAGGAGATCGCGATCTCCTTCCAGAACACCAGCTCGACCACGCTGACGGACTTCAAGCTCACCTACCGGATCGACTCGAACAAGAGCCTCTGGCGGCCCAAGTCCGAGGTGAAGGTCCAGAACGGCGAGTGGAAGCCGGCCAACGCGACCGCCGACCACGGCTCGGTGGCCCTCGGCACCTTCCAGGTCAAGCCGAACGAGACGATCACCACGAGGATCCGGCTGACCGTCGAGGACTCGCCGTGGCAGGAGTTCTACCTCGACCTCAACGGCGCCTCCGAGGTGCTCCCCTACGGGGTGGGCCCGGAGAACGTCAAGTACACCTGCAACCGGCTGATCGGCACGTACTCGTCCACCATCAAGGCCGTCGACAAGCCCACCGCGTCCCCCTCGGCCACCACCGCGCCGAGCTCCACCGCGACCAAGGCTCCGACGGCCACCGCCACCCCGACCGCCACCGCGACCGCGAGCACGAGCGCCACCGCGAGCGCCACCGCGAGCACCTCGCCCTCCCCGAGCGCCACCCGGCCGGCCGGCACCACCGGCGGCTCGAACGGCACCGGCGCGAACGGCACCCGCCTCGCCGACACCGGTGCGAACAGCTCCACCATGCCGCTCGCCGTCACCGGCGGCGTCGCCGTCCTGCTCGGCGCCGGCGCCCTGCTGATCGCCCGCCGCCGCAAGGCCGCCCGCGACTGACCCACTGCGCCACCCGCCCCGCCCCGTCCCGCCCGCGTGCACCGCCGCCCGGGCGGGACGTCGCGTTTCCGCCGCGAACGACGCGACAGCGCGTCCGACGGGCCGAACAGCCGGAGCGCGCTACGAGGCCCGGCGCAGCAGGGCGTCGTCCTGCCACTTGAGGATCTTGTCGAAGCTGACGATCGCGCCGCGCAGCGGATGGTTGCGGAGCTGGACGTGGTCGGTGAGCGCGTGGATGAGGAAGAGGCCGCGGCCGGACTCGGCGGTGAGGTCGGGCAGGGCGTCGAGGTCCAGCGGCCGCAGGGAGGGCAGCGGCGCCGGGTCGGGGGCCGGTGGCAGGACGTGGGTGTCGTACGGGCGGCCGTCGCGGCGCGGGCGGCGCCCGGCGGGCAGCGGTCCGGGGACGGTGGGGCGGCCGCGCCGGGAGCGGGGGCGGGGCTGCGCCCGCCCGGACGGCCGGGCGGGGGCGGGGGCGGGGGCCGGACGGCGGGCCGCCGGGGCGGCGGGGCCGGGCAGGCCGGGGCCCGAGTCGGTCACCTCGATCCGCAGCAGGTCCCCGCTGATCGACGCGGTGACCTGGTAGCCGTCGTCGGGACGGCGGCCCGCGCCGTGCTCGACGGCGTTGGCGCAGGCCTCGCTGAGGGCGACCCCTAGGTCCTGGGCGATCTGCGGGTCGACGCCCGCGGTCGCCATCGCGCCCAGCAGTATGCGGCGGGCCAGCGGCACGCTGGCCGGGTCGCGCTTGAGGTGCAGAGTCCACCAGATGTCCACGGGAGGTCCCTCCTGGCTGCGGCTCCACATATAACGAGGTATCTCCGGACGGTGCGCAGGTGAACCGTGCCGGGGGTCCGCTACCGCCCGTTCGGCGGATGGACGGGGGGACGGGCATGTGCCGGGCGGCGCGCCGACCGGGTGGTGCGCGGGGCCGAACGGGGCATTCATAGGGATTTCCCACCCTGCCGGTCCGGGAGGGGTAGGCGATGAGATGATGGCCCGGCCATGACTGCCCCAGCCGCCGCCCCGCACCCGGGCGCCCCCGCACCGGACGCGCCGGTGGGGGCCGCCGCCTGGGACCTGCGGCTTGCCCGGGCGGTCCCGTTCGCCCTGGTCTGCACGCTGATCGCGGCGGCCGGGCACGCGCTGGCGGGCGGCGGGGACGTCGCCCTTCCCGCGCTCGCGACCGGATTCGCCGCCGTCCTGGTGCTCGCCGCCGCCTTCGGCGGGCGGGAGCGCTCGCTCGGCGCGATCGCGGGGGCGCTGGCGGCGGGCCAGTTCGGCCTGCACTGCCTCTTCCACTCCTACGGCGGCCACGCGGCCGCCGGCGCGGTCGGCGCGCACCACGGCGGTCCGCCGGGCTCCGGCCCGCTGACCCTGCCCCAGGTGGCCGGCCGGCTGGTCTGCAACGAGGGCCGGCCGGGCACCCTGGCCGGCCTGCCCGGCAGCCCGACCGCCGAGCAGTTGGTGGCCGGCGCGGGGCTGGACCCGCAGGCGTACGCGACCGCGCCCTGGTGGCAGGGCGGCGTGCTCGGGATGACGCCGACCATGGTGACCGCCCACCTGGCCGCCGCCCTGGTGGCCGGCTGGTGGCTGCGGCGCGGCGAGGCGGCGCTCTGGCGGCTGGTGCGGATCGCCGCGACGGCCGCGCGGACCCACGCGGCGGCTCCGCTGCGCACCGCGTGCGCGCTGGCCGCGGTGCTGCTGCGCGGGCTGTTCGGCCTGCCCGCCGGCCCGGTCCGCAGGGCCGCCGGCCGCGGCGGCGACGACCCGCTGCCGGCCGGTGCCGCGCTGCGGCACAGCGTGGTGCGGCGCGGCCCGCCGCTCGGGGCCCTCGCGTACTGACCCGCGCCCCCGGTCTCCCCGGTCCCCCACCGGTGCCGGCCCGACGGCTGACGGGTGTACGCGGCAGCCGAGCCGTACCCGCCGACCCGTCCGGTCCGCGGTCTCCCCCACCTCGTCCCCACGCCGCGCGGCCCCGCCGCGGCACGGGTCCTCCCGTGCCCGGGAGCGGGCCTGCCCGCCGAGCCTCCGAACGGAGACACGAACCCCATGCGTTCCCTTCCCGCCCGCCGTACCGCCGCCGTCGCCCTCACCGCAGCCGCCGCCGTGCTGGCGCTGGCCGGCCCCGCCTCCGCGCACGTCTCGGTGAACCCGGGCAGCGCCGAGCAGGGCGGCTACACCGCCGTCGACTTCCGGGTCCCGAACGAGAACGACAACGCCGGCACGGTGAAGCTGGAGGTCAACCTCCCGCTGGACCACCCGCTGGCCTCGGTCCGCACCCAGCCGCTGCCGGGCTGGACCACCGTCGTCGAGAAGTCCAAGCTGGACAAGCCGATCAAGGTGCACGGCAACGACGTCAACGAGGCCGTCTCCAAGATCACCTGGACCGCCGACGCCGGGGTGAAGATCGCCCCCGGCCAGTTCCAGGACTTCCGCGTCTCGCTCGGCCCGCTGCCGACCGACACCGACACCCTGGTCTTCAAGGCGCTGCAGAGCTACGAGAACGGCGACATCGTCCGCTGGATCGACGAGGCCAAGGACGGCCAGCCGGAGCCGGCCAAGCCCGCCCCGGTGCTGAAGCTGACCAAGGCCACCGGCGACGCCCACGGCGTGACCGCCACCGCCGCCCCGTCGGCCGCCGCCGACGGCGGGCACGGCGGCGACGCGGCCGAGGGCAAGAGCGCGAGCGCCGCGTCCGACGACAAGGCCAGTGACTCCACCGCCCGGGTGCTCGGCGTCGTCGGCATCGTGGTCGGCGTGATCGGCACCGCCATCGGCTTCGTCGGCCTGCGCCGCGGCGGCTCGGCCTCCTGACCCAGCACCGGCGGCGCCGCGCCCGGCACCCGTCGCGGGCCCCCGCCCGCGTCCCGGGCGCGGCCCCGCCGGTGATCCACCGCACACGATCGGACCCCCTCCATGTCCCGCACCGCCCGCACCCCCCGTTCCGTCCGGATGGCCGGCGCCGTCGCCGTCGCCCTGGCCTCCGCGCTCGCCCTGACCGCCTGCGGCTCCGACGGCGGCGGCTCCGCCTCCCCCGCCAAGGTCGTCCAGCAGAAGTCCGACTCGCCCTACGAGGGCACCGTGCTCGGCAAGCACTTCGAGAAGCCGGACCTCCAGCTGACCGACACCGCCGGCCGGCCGTTCGACCTGCGCCAGCAGACCAACGGCAAGACCACCCTGCTGTTCTTCGGCTACACCAGCTGCCCGGACGTCTGCCCGACCACCATGGGCGACATCGGCGTGGCGATGAAGAAGCTCTCCCCCGAGGAGCGGGAGAAGGTCAACATCGTGTTCGTCTCCACCGACCCGCAGCGCGACACCCCGCAGGTGCTGCGCACCTGGCTGGACTCGATGGGCAGCGACTTCATAGGCCTGACCGGGGACCTGGAGAAGGTGAAGGCGGCCGCCAAGTCGCTCGGCATCCTGATCGAGGACCCGGTGGTCAACGGGGACGGCACCGTCACCTCCACCCACGGCGCCCAGGTGCTGGCCTTCCTGCCGTCCGACGACAAGGCCCACCTGCTCTACCTGAGCGGCACCGAGGTGAAGACCTACGAGCACGACCTGCCGCTGCTCGCGAAGGGGGTCGCCGCGTGAAGGGCTCCCTCGGCTTCCGCCGGACGGCCCTGGCGGGGGCGGCGCTGGCGACGGCACTGGGCGGCGGCGCGTTCCTGGTCGCCTGCGGGGCCGGCGGCCAGGGCGACGGCGGCGCCCCCGCGGCGGCCGGCACACCGGCCCGGCTGAGCGTCGCCGACTCCTACATCCCGCTGCCGCCGGCCGGCGGGATGGCGGCTGGCTACCTGACGGTGCGCAACGACGGCGGCCAGGGCGACGAACTGGTCAAGGTCTCCAGCCCCAGCGCCTCCTCGGTCACCATGCACCGCTCCACGGCCAGCACCATGGAGCAGGTCGAGCGGCTGGACGTGCCCGCGAACGGCGCGCTCCAGCTCGCCCGCGGCGGCAACCACCTGATGATCATGGGATGGCAGAAGGCCCCCGCCCTCGGTGACGAACTCGAACTCGACCTGACCTTCGCCCGCACCGGCACCATCTCGGTCAAGGTGCCGGTCAAGGAGCTCACCTACCGCCCCGGCCAGCAGTAAGGGACCCCCACGATGCTGATCGCACCGAGACTGATGGGACGGCGGATCGCCGGGCTGCTCGGCGTGCTCGGCGCCGTCCTCGCGCTGCTGCTCGCCGGCGCCGGACCGGCCTCCGCGCACGCCGCCCTGCAGTCCTCCGACCCCGCGCAGAACGCCGTCCTGCCCACCGCGCCGCCGTCCGTCACCCTGACCTTCAGCGAGGCCGTCTCGCTCTCCCCGGACTCGGTGCGGGTGCTCGACCCGGCCGGCAAGGCCGTGGACGCGGGCGGCCCCACCCACGCCGACGGCAAGGACAACACCGCCCGGGTGGGACTCGGCAGCGGGCTCGCCGACGGCACCTACACCGTCGCCTGGCGGGCCGTCTCCGAGGACTCCCACCCCATCGGCGGGGCGTTCATCTTCTCCATCGGCGCACCCTCGGCCACCACCGTCTCCGCCACCGCGCTGCAGAACGCCGACGCGGACGGGCTGGTCGCCGCGCTCTACGGCACCGGACGGGCCGTCGCGTACGGGGCGTTCGCGCTGCTCGCCGGCGCGGCCGGCTTCGTGCTGCTCTGCTGGCCCGCCGGGGCGGCCCGGCGCCCGGTGCAGCGGCTGCTGATGACCGGCTGGGTGGCACTGCTGGTGTCCACCGTCGCGGTGCTGATGCTGCGCGGCCCGTACGAGCGGGGCTCGGGGATCGCCAAGGCCTTCGACCTGTCGCTGGTCCGCAGCACCCTGGACGAGCGGATCGGCACCGCGCTGGCCGCCCGGCTGCTGCTGCTCGCGGCGAGCGGGGTGTTCCTGTCGCTGCTGGTCGGCCAGCTCGGCCAGCCCGCCGGCCGCGCCGCCGGGGCTGCGGACGGTTCCGTCGACGACGCCGACGGCGAGGAGGCCGAACTGCGGGAGCTGGAGCGGCGCGCCGCCGAACGCCCGCAGCGCGAGGCCCGGCTGGGCCTCGGGGTGGCCGGACTGGTGCTGGCCGTCGCGCTCTCGGCGACCTGGGTCGGCGCCGACCACGCCTCGGTGGGCATCCAGGTCTGGCTCGCGCTGCCGCTCGGCATGCTCCACCTGGTCGCGATGGCGCTCTGGCTGGGCGGCTTGGCGGCCCTGCTGATCGGGCTGCGCGAGGGGATCGGCGCGGACGTCGCCGACCGCTTCTCCAAGCTCGCCTTCGGCGCCGTCGTGGTGCTGGCCGCCACCGGCGTCTACCAGTCCTGGCGCGGCGTCGGCAGCTGGGGCGCGCTGACCGGCACCGAGTACGGGCGGCTGCTGCTGGTGAAGACCGGCTGCGTGATCGCCATGCTCGGCGCCGCCTGGCTGTCCCGCGGCTGGCTGGCCCGGCTGCGCGCCACCCCGCAGGAGGCGGCCGAGGTCGTCCCGGCGGCGGTCGCCGTCGCGGCCGGCCCGGACGGCGGCACCGCCACCACCGGCACCTCCACCAGCCGTACCGGCGAGGGCGGCGCGGACTCCGACGACCCGGTGCGGCGGGCCCAGCTGGCCCGGCAGCGGGCCGCCAGGGAGAACGCCGACCGGGACCGCGGGCTCACCCCGGCCCGCGCCGGGCTGCGCCGCTCGGTGCTGACCGAGGCGGCCGTCGCGGTCGCCGTCCTGGTCGCCACCACGCTGCTCACCAACGCCCCGCCCGGACGGGTGGCCGACGAGATCGGCGCCGGACCGGCGAACGGCGCCGCCCCGGCGGCCGGCGGCGCGGCACCCGCCCCGCAGACGGACCCGGGCCGGACCGTGGAGCTCAAGCTCCCGTACGACACCAAGGGCCGCACGCCGAACGCCAAGGGCACCGCGACGGTCACCCTCAACCCGGCGGGCACCGGGTCGAACGAGGTGCACCTGAAGCTGGACGGCTCCGACGGGCAGCCGGTCGAGGTGCCGGAGGTGCAGCTCGCCTTCACCCTGCCGGACCGCGACCTCGGCCCGCTCGACGTCCCGCTGACCGCCGAGGGCACCGGTCGCTGGACCGGGACGGCGCAGCTGCCGCTCGCCGGGAACTGGGTGGTGTCGGTGGTGGTCAGATCCTCCGAGATCGACCAGACCACGGAGATCAAGCAGCTGAAGATCGGATAGGCGGACCACCCTGATGGAGAGCAGCACCGACCTCACCGGCGGCGCCGTCGGGCACGACGGCACCGCCGGGAGCCCCGGGGGCGGTCTGACCCGGCGGGCCCTGCTGGGCACCGCCGGGGCCGGCCTGGTGGTCGGCGCGGGCGCCGGCGCCGCCACCGCCCTGGCCGTGGACCGGCCCGGCGCGCGGCGTGCCGCGGCTCCGGCCGGCGGCCTCGGCCCCGCCCGGGTGCCGTTCCACGGCGAGCACCAGGGCGGCATCCTCGAACCCCAGCAGGCCCGGGTCCAGCTGGCCGCCTTCGACCTGGCCGCCGGCGCCGGCCGGGACGGCCTGCGGACCCTGCTCCGACGCTGGTCGCGGACGGCCGACCGGATGGCCGCGGGCGAGCCCGCCGACGAGTTCGAGAACCAGGTCGCCCTGGACGCCGGCCCCTGCTCGCTCACCGTCACCTTCGGCTTCGGCACGGGCCTGTTCGACAAGACCGGCCTGGCCGACCGCCGCCCGGCCGGTCTTGAGCCGCTGCCCGCGTTCCCGGCCGACGCGCTGGACCCGGCGCGCGGGGACGGCGACCTGTTCGTGCAGATCGGTGCCGACGACGCGCTGGTGGCCGTGCACGCCCTGCGGGTGCTGCAGCGCCAGGCTGCCGGCACGGCGGCGCTGCGCTGGCAGATGTCCGGCTTCGCCCGCACGCCCGGCGCCACCGCCGCTCCGATGACCGGACGCAACCTGATGGGCCAGATCGACGGCACCAACAACCCCCGGCCCGGCGAGGAGGGCTTCGGGTCCAAGGTGTTCGTCGCCGCCGGGGGGGAGCAGCCGGACTGGCTGACGGGCGGCTCGTTCCTGGTGTTCCGGCGGATCCGGATGCTGCTGGACAACTGGGAGGCGCTGCCGGTGGACCGCCAGGAGCGGGTGATCGGGCGGCGCAAGTCGGACGGCGCCCCGCTCGGCGCGCCCGACGGGGCGGGCGAGCGGGCGCCGGTGGACCTCGCCGCGCAGGCGCCGGACGGGTCGCTGGCCATCCCCTCGGACGCGCACGTCCGGGTCGCCGCCCCGGCCGCCAACGGCGGGGCGGCCATGCTGCGGCGCGGGTTCTCGTACCACGACGGGCTGCTGGCCGACGGCTCGCCGGACGCCGGGCTGCTCTTCCTCGCCTTCCAGGCCGACCCGCGCAAGGGGTTCACCCCCGTGCAGCGCAAGCTGGCCCGCGGCGACGGGCTCTCCCGGTTCCTGCGGCACGAGGCGAGCGGCGTGTACGCCGTCCCGCCCGGCGCGCCGCAGGGCGGCTACGTCGGGCAGGGCCTGCTCGGCTGACCTGCCGGGACGGCCCGGCCGTCCAGCACTCGTACCTCCCCCGCCCACGGAGCGGAACGCGATCACGGGCGGGGGACGAAGTGGCTAAGGTGACTCCTTTCGGCGATCCGCCGTTCTTCCCACAGGCCCCGTTCCCCTTGGAGGCGTCATGTCGGCAACCCGCTACACGTACCTCGGGCCGGCGGGCACCTTTACCGAGGCGGCCCTGCGCACCCTGCCGGAGGCGGCGACCCGGGAGCTGGTGCCGATGTCCTCGGTGCTGCTGGTGCTGGACGCGGTGCGCGGCGGCGAGGCGTCCGGCGCGTTCGTGCCGATCGAGAACTCGGTCGAGGGCGCCGTCACGGCGACCAACGACGAGCTGGCGTCCGGCGCGCCGCTGATGATCTACCGCGAGGTGCTGCTGCCGATCACCTTCGCGCTGCTGGTGCGGCCGGGCACCGCGCTGGCCGACGTGAAGACCGTCACCAGCCACCCGGTGGCCCAGGCGCAGGTCCGCCGCTGGCTGGCCGCCAACCTGCCGGACGCACACTGGGAGTCCGCCGCCTCGAACGCGGACGGCGCCCGGCTGGTGGCCGAGGGCCGGTACGACGGGGCGTTCGCGGGCGAGTTCGCGGCGCCGATCTACGGCCTCGACCCGCTGGTCAAGGACATCGTGGACGCGCAGAGCGCGACCACCCGGTTCGTGCTGGTGGGCCGCCCCGGGCGGGTCTCCTCGCCGACCGGGGCGGACAAGACCTCGATGGTGGTCTGGCTGCCGGACGACCGCCCGGGCGCGCTGCTGGAGCTGCTCCAGGAGTTCGCGGTGCGCGGGGTCAACCTGATGCGGATCGAGTCCCGGCCGACCGGGGAGGGGCTGGGCAACTACTGCTTCCTGATCGACTGCGAGGGGCACCTCAGCGACCGCCGGGTGGGCGAGGCGATGATGGGCCTCAAGCGGATCTGCCCGCAGGTGCGGTTCCTCGGCTCCTATCCGCGCGCCGACCGGCAGGCCTCGGTGCACCAGCGGCCCGGCACCTCGGACGCGGATTTCGGCGCGGCCGCGGACTGGCTCTCGCGGTGCCTGGACGGGCGCGGGGACATCTGAACCGGCCGGACACCGGGGCGCCATTCGGCGGCCGTCCGTCCTTTTCGAACCGTTTTCCACCCCGCCGGGCGGCCGTCCACAGGGCGGCCGCCCCGGTGCGGGGCTTGTCCACAGGGGTGGGCGCTGTCCACAGGCCCGAGTTATCCACAGGCTTGGGGACGAGTCGACAAACCGGTATAGCCACTGCACGTTTCGGTCGGATCATCGGTTTGCGTCGCAGAGATGACTAATCAGACCAGAGTCACCCAGGTGCCAGCAAATCACCCGTCCGAGTGCTTCAATTCGCTCACCCGAGAAGGTCAATTCAGGTTTGAAACTTGAATTCCCTGGTTCGCCGTGCCGCCCACCGGCGCCGTCCCACGATCCACAGCCGACGGCCCCAGCCTGTGGATAACCAGCGGCGGGGCGGTTGCCCACAAAGGTTATCCACAGGCTGGGGCGAGTTATCCCCAGGGGAAATCCGGTACCGGTGGACAGGTCCCCGCCCGGTAGGCTTGGGCCCGTGATTGACCTTCGCCTGCTCCGTGAGGACCCTGACCGAGTGCGCGCCTCGCAGCGCGTCCGTGGCGAGGACGTCGACCTGGTCGACGCCCTCCTCTCCGCCGACGAGCGCCGCAGGTCCTCGGGCACCCGCTTCGACGAGCTGCGCAACGAGCAGAAGTCGCTCGGCAAGCTCGTCGCCAAGGCCCAGGGCGAGGAGAAGGCCGCCCTGCTCCAGCGCACCAAGGAGCTGGCCGCCGAGGTCAAGGCCGCCGACGCCGAGCAGGCCGGGGCCAAGGAGGAGGCCGAGCGGCTGCTCCGCTCGCTGGCGAACCTCATCGACCCGGCCGCCCCGGTCGGCGGCGAGGAGGACTTCGTCACCCTGGAGGAGATCGGCACTCCGCGCGACTTCGCCGCCGAGGGCTTCGAGCCCCGCGACCACGTCGAGCTGGGCCAGCTGCTGGGCGCGATCGACACCGAGCGCGGCGCCAAGGTCGCCGGTGCCCGGTCGTACTACCTGACCGGTGTCGGCGCGCTGCTGGAGCTCGCCCTGGTCAACATGGCGATCGCCCAGGCCACCGCGGCCGGCTTCACCCCGATGATCACCCCGGCCCTGGTCCGCCCGGCGGCCATGGACGGCACCGGCTTCCTCGGCCAGGCCGCCGAGAACGTGTACTTCCTGGAGGGCGACGACCGCTACCTGGTCGGCACCAGCGAGGTCCCGCTCGCGGCGTACCACATGGACGAGATCCTCGACGCCGACAAGCTGCCGCTGCGCTACGCCGGCTACTCGTCCTGCTTCCGCCGCGAGGCCGGCACCTACGGCAAGGACACCCGCGGCATCATCCGCGTCCACCAGTTCGAGAAGGTGGAGATGTTCGTCTTCACCACGCCCGAGGACGCCGAGAACGAGCACCGCCGCCTGCTCCAGTGGGAGAAGGACTTCCTCAACGCCCTCGAACTGCCCTACCGGGTGATCGACGTCGCCTCCGGCGACCTCGGCGCCTCGGCCGCGCGCAAGTTCGACATCGAGGCCTGGATCCCCACCCAGGGCAAGTACCGCGAGGTCACCTCGACCTCGAACACCACCGAGTACCAGTCGCGCCGCCTCGCCATCCGGATGCGCGAGGAGGGCAAGGTCCGCCCGCTGGCCACGCTGAACGGCACCCTGGTCGCCGTCCCGCGCACCATCGTGGCGATCCTGGAGAACCACCAGCAGGCCGACGGCTCGGTCGTCGTCCCCGAGGCGCTCCGCCCCTACCTCGGCGGTCGCACCGTCCTGACGCCGGCCAAGTAGCACCGGCACCGGCCGGCCCGAACCCGCCCGGCACCGGCCGGCACCGCGGCGACGCGGAACGCAGTAACGAAGCAACTCCCGGGAGACCACGGCCCATGAGCACCACCAGCCCCAGCCCCGTCTCCCCCCTGGACGGTGGCGGCCTGCCCTTCAGGCTGGTCGCCACCGACCTCGACGGCACCCTGCTGAACAGCGTCGAGAGCGTCTCGGCGCGCAACCGCGCGGCGCTGGCCGACGCCACCGCGGCCGGGGCGGTGCACATCATCGTCACCGGCCGCTCGGCCGTCTGGGCCCGCCCGGTCTTCGACGAGATCGGCTACCGGGGCATAGCCGTCTGCGGCCAGGGCGCCCAGGTCTACGACGCGGGCGAGCACCGGCTGCTCACCTCGCTCACCCTGGACCGCCGGGTGGCCGCCCTCGCGATCGAGCGGATCGAGGAGGAGACCGGACCGCTGGCGGTCGCCGCCAACCAGGACGGCCTGGACGGCGACGTGCTGGCCGGTCCCGGCTACGAGCTGCAGATCGGCTCCGACCTGCCGGTCGTCCGGACCCCCAAGGACCAGTTGCTCACCGCCCCGATCAGCAAGCTGTACATCCAGCACCACGGCCTGACCGACGACGCCCTCGCCGAGGCCGCCCGCCGCGCGGCCGGCGACCTGGTCGGCGTGGTGATGGCCGGCGCCGGCATCGTCGAGCTGCTGCCGCTGGGCCTCTCCAAGGCCACCGGGCTGGCCATCGCCGCCCGTCGGCTCGGGGTGAAGGCCGCCGACACCATCGCCTTCGGCGACATGCCCAACGACGTGCCGATGTTCGGCTGGGCGCGGCACGGCGTCGCGATGGCCAACGCGCACCGGGAACTGCTCGCGGTGGCCGACGAGGTGACCCTGAGCAACGACGAGGACGGCGTCGCGGCCGTGCTGGAGCGGCTGTACCCGGCCGGACTGCTCTGACGACCCGCCCCGCAGGGCCCGCCGGGTCCGCCGGCTCCACCGGGTGAACGTCCGCCCCGGCCCCGCGGATTCAGCCGTTGGAGTGACGCTGCGGCGAGCCGGTCCGGCGAAGCCGCGGGTCGGCGGGGGTGCGGCCGTCTTCGGCGGCCGGGCGGCACCGGAGGAGTTTGTATGCTCCCAGGGTTGCCCGCTTCCGCCGCTGAGAGGTGCGCGCCATGTCAGTCCAGTGGGGCGAGAGCCCGCCGGATCCGGCTGGGCGTCGGCGCGCCGACGGCGGTCTGCGGACCGACCCTCCCGAGGACGCCCCCGGCCGGATCCCGGTGCCGCGCGGCGGCCGCGCCGAGGCCCGGCGTGCCGCGCAGAACCGGGTCACCTGGAACCGCGGCGCGCAGAACCGCGCCGCCCAGGGCCGCGGCGCCCCGACCCGGCGGCGGGCCGCCCCGCAGGCCCGGCCGCGCGACGGCCGGCGCGGCGCCCGGCGGCTGATCGCCTGGTCGGTGGCCGGGCTGCTGGTGGTCCTGGCCGGCGCCGGCGGCGCGGTGTACTACCGGCTGAACGGCAACCTCCGGTCCTTCGACCCCGACGCCATCGCCCCCGACCGCCCGCCCGAACCGACCGCCGACGCGCACGGCCACCGGCCCGTCAACCTGCTGCTGATCGGCTCCGACTCCCGCGCCGGGCGCAACAGCGACCTCGGTGGCGGCAACGAGGTCGGCGCCCGCTCCGACACCACGATCCTGCTGCACGTCCACGCCGACCACCGGCACGCGGTCGGCGTCTCGATCCCGCGCGACGCCCTGGTGACCGTCCCCCGGTGCAAGCTCCCGAACGGCACCTGGACCCGGGAGCAGCCCGGACAGATGTTCAACTCCGCTTTCTCGGTCGGTAATTACGAGGCCGGCAACCCGGCCTGCACGCAGAACACGGTGGAGCGCCTCACCGGCATCAGGATCGACCACACCATCGAGGTCAACTTCGCCGGCTTCGCCGCGATGACCGGCGCCGTCGGCGGCGTCGACGTCTGCCTGCCGAACGCCGTCCACGAGGGGGACATCAACCCCAACCTGGGCCGCAAGGGCAAGGTGGTGCTGGCCAAGGGGCGCCAGCGGGTCTCCGGGCAGCAGGCGCTGGACTACGTCCGGCTGCGGCACGGCATCGGCGACGACTCCGACGTCGGCCGGATGAAGCGTCAGCAGGCATTCCTGGCCTCGCTGCTGGCCCGGATCAAGAGCAGGGGCCTGAACCCGGCGACGCTGCTGCCGCTGGCCGACGCCGCCACCCGGTCGATGACCGTCGACCCGGGCCTCGACTCGGCCGCCAAGCTGGTGGACTTCGCGCTGACGCTCAAGGACATCGACCTGCACGAGGTCAAGTTCCTGACCACGCCCTGGCGTTACAACGGCGCGCGGATCGACCTGGTGCACCCGGCGGTCGACACCCTGTGGCGGACCCTCCAGGCCGACCGGACCATCGACGGCCAGGACGCCACCGGCCACCAGCCGGACGCGGCCGCCGCACCGCCCCCGCCGCCGGCCTCCCCGCCGTCCCCGCCCGCGACGCTCGGCGCCGACGGCGCGCCGATCCGGGTCACCGTCCACAACGGCACCGGCACCCCCGGCCTGGCCGCCCGGGCCGCCGAGACGCTCCGGGCGGCCCGGGTCACCGTCTCCGCCACGGCCACCGCGCGCGGCGGCGCCCGGGCGGCGACCACCACCGTCGAGTACGGGGCCGGGCAGCGGACCAACGCGCAGAAGGTCGCCGCACTGTTCCCGGGCGCCGCGGTGGCCCCCGGCCCGAGGGCCGGGATCAGCGTGCGGCTCGGCCTGGACTACGCCGGGGCCGCGCTCGGCGCGCCCTCCCCGGCCGCCGCCGCGGCGGCGGCCAGCGCCCCGGCCCGGCTGCCCGCCGAGGTGGTGGGCGGGGCCCGGTCCGCCGACGACGACATCTGCAGCAACGTCTCCTACGGCTGACGGCTGACGGCTGACGGCCGGCGGCCGGGCGGGGCGGGCCCGGAGCGCGTGGTCCCGTGCGCGGGCCGGAGCGCGGGCTCAGAGCGCGGCGCGGATCCAGCCGTCGACCAGGCCCGTGAGGTCCTCGTCCGCCTGGCCGTGGCCGACCACATGGGTGCGGATCACGTCCCCGCCGCCGCCGAACAGACCGCCGCGCCGGTCGGCCTCCAGGACCACCTCGACCTTGCCCTCGGTGGTCACGAAGCTGATCTCCAGCGAGTTGCAGGCGTGCGCGTACTGCGGCGCCGAGGAGTACTCGATCTCCTGGTAGAACGGCAGCGTCTGCCCGGTGCCGCGGATGTGCCCGGCCTCCAGGTCCGCCGAGCGGAACCGGAAGCCCAGCTGGAGCAGGGTGTCCAGGATCCCGCGCTGCACCGGCAGCGGCTCGACCTCCAGCGGGTCGGAGTCGCCCTTGTCCAGCGCGCCCGCGATGTCGACCTCGGTGCGCACCCCGAGCTGCATGCCGTGCAGGCGCTGCCCGGCGACACTGGTGACCGGCGTCTCCCACGGCACCTGGACGGCGAACGGGATCGAGCGGTTCTCGCCCGGCGCCAGCTTCAGCGGCGCGGTCACCGAGAAGCGCGCGAACGGGTACAGGCCGGTGCTCTCCCCGTCCTCGTGCTCGATCTCCACCCGGGCGACCAGGGTCAGCGTGATCCCCCGGATGTCCGCCTCCACCGTCCCGCCGGTCAGCTCGACCGTGCCGGCCATCGTCCCGCCGGGCTGCACGACCGGCGTGCTCAGGACGGTGTCGACACCGGGACCGCCGACGCCCAGGGCACCGAGCAGCTTCTTGAACACCATGCGGACGCTCTCCTCGCATCAAATGGGTGTGGACCGGGCTCCGTCCTACCGGATCGCCGGTCGTCCGGAGGAACGCCAGGCCGCCCCGGACGGTTCCCGGCCCATTTCAACTCTGGTTGTAGGATGACCGGACAAGCAGTTGTAGGATGACCGACGACCGAGGCCGACGAGGCCGTGCGCCGGGCCCGTGCCGGCCCGCCCCCGGGAGGAGAGCCCGCCATGAGCAGCGCGAACAGCGGCAACGACACGCTGCAGACCGCCGGGCGGCGCTCCCTGGTCGACACCGCCATCGAGCAGCTGCGGGAGCAGCTGAGCGCCGGCGTCTGGCCGGTCGGCTCGCGCATCCCGACCGAGCACGAGCTCGCCGAGCGCCTCGGCATCGGACGCAACACCGTGCGCGAGGCGATCCGGGTGCTGGTGCACGCGGGCATGCTGGTCTCCCGTCAGGGCGAGGGCACCTTCGTGCGCTCCACCAGCGACCCGGCCGCCGTCCTGCGCGGCGTGCAGCGCTCCGGCGTGCGGGACGTCCTGGAGGTCCGCGCCGCGCTGGAGGCCGAGGCCGCCCGGCTGGCGGCGCTGCGGCACACCCCCGAGGACGTCCGGCGGATGCGGGCCGCGCTGGCCCGCGAGGCCGAGGTGATCGCGGCGCACCCCGAGCGGGCCGGCCGCGAGGCGACCGTCGAGCACGACCTGGAGTTCCACACCGCCGTCGTCGAGGCCGCGCACAACCCGGCACTGACCGAGGTGTACCGCTACTTCGGCGCCTCGGTGCGGGAGTCGATGCGGACGGCGTTCGGCGACCACGAGATGCCCGAGGTGGTCGTGGCGACCCACCAGGCGCTCGTCGACGCGATCGAGAGCGGCGACCCGGAGCTGGCCGAGCGGGCGTGTCGCGCGCTGCTCGCCGAGCCGACCGCCGCCGTCGAGCAGCTCCTCGCCGCCATCGCCGCCCGGAAGTGAACGGGCCGAGGCCCCCGTTCCCCGCTCCTCCGGTGTGCCCCCGCACGCCTCGAACTCCACGAAAGCAGCACCACCCATGGCCGTCACCCGTGCCCAGCAGCCGGTTGTCACCACCGCCGCCGGCTCCGCCGCGCTCCCCGTCCGCAGCCGGCTGGCCCACCCCGCGCTGCTGCTGACCGGCATCGTGCTGGTCGCCCTGAACATGCGCGCCTGCCTGGCGGCGGTGTCGCCGATGGTGGCCGAGATCCAGCAGACCTTCGGGCTCTCCGCCACCGCGAGCGGGCTGATCACCACCGTGCCGGTGCTCTTCCAGGGCGTCGGCGCCCCGCTCACCCCGCGGCTGACCCGGCGGTTCGGCACCGAGCGGGTGGTGCTGGGCGCGGTGCTGGTGCTCGGCGCGGGCGTGCTGCTCCGGGTGCTGCCGTCGGTGCCGGCGCTGTACGCCGGGTGCGTGGTGATCGGCGTCGCGATCGCCGTGCTGAACGTGTCGATGCCGGGCCTGGTGAAGCGCGAGTTCCCGGGCCGGGCCGCGGCGATGACCGGCGTCTACTCGACCACCATGCTGGTCGGCGCGACGATGGCGGCCGGTCTCTCGGTGCCGCTGGAGCACGCGCTCGGCGGCGGCTGGCAGGCCTCGCTCGGCTCCTGGTCGGTGCTGGCGCTGGTCGCGGCGGTGGCCTGGCTGCCGCAGGTGCTGCGGGCGCGGGCCGCCGGCGCTGCCGCGGGCGCCTCGGGGCCGGCCGCCCCGGCGGCCTCCTCCCGCCCGATCGAGGGCATCTGGCGCTCGCCGCTGGCCTGGCAGATCAGCCTGTTCATGGGCATCTCGTCGCTGCTGGTCTACACCCTGGTCGCCTGGATGCCGACCATCCTGGCCGACCACGGCATGGACCGGGGCGAGGCCGGCCTGGTCTTCGCCTTCTCCAACCTGGTGCAGGTGGCCGGCGCCTTCCTGGTGCCGCTGTTCGCCGGCCGGATGACCCGCCAGCGGGCGCTCGCCGTCTCGATGGCCGCGCTCAACGGGCTCGGCATCGCCGTCCTGCTGATCGCCCCGGTGCCCGGCGCCTGGGTGGCGGCCACCATCCTGGGCGTCGCCCAGGGCGGCTCGCTGGGCCTCGGGCTCGCCTTCATCGTGCTGCGCACCGACAGCGTCGGCGGCGCCGCCCAGCTGGGCGGCATGTCGCAGGCGGTCGGCTATCTGGTCGCGGCGGCCGGCCCGGTCGGCGCCGGCGCCCTGCACCAGCTGACCGGCGGCTGGACCACGCCGCTGGCGCTGATGCTGGTGCTGGCCGCCGTGGTCGCCGCCGCGGGCTGGGGCGCCGGGCGCAACCGGACGCTCTGACGCCGTCCGCCCGGACTACGGGCGGACCCTACGACTCCTCCGAGGCCAGGGTGAGCCCGGCCAGCCGCACCGAGGCCAGCACGGTCGCCGCCACCGCGACCACCAGCAGCAGCGGCACGGCCGCGCCGAGCGAGACCGCCGAGGTGACCGAGCCCTCGGCGGCCACCGCCTCGGCCACCGCCAGGCCCCACTGCTGGACGCTGAGCGTCCGGGCGCCCTCGATGAAGTTGCCGAACAGCGACTCCCACACCAGCGCGTACGCCAGCCCGGCCACCACCGCGTGCCGGGTCACCACGCCGAGCAGCAGGAACAGCGCGCTGTACGCGGCCCCGGAGACCAGCGCGGCGACCGTGTAGCCGAGCGCCAGGCCCTCCTTGGTCCCGTACAGCAGCAGCCCGGCGATCAGCGTCGGCACCGCCGCGAAGACCCAGGTGGTGCCGATCGCGACCGCCAGCTTGGTGGTGATGATCTTCCACCGCGGCAGCGGCTTGGCGAGCAGGTAGACGATCGAGCCGTCGTCGATCTCGGTGGCGATGGCGCCGGTGCCGACGACCAGGCCCAGGATCGGAAGCAGGGTGCCGAGGCCGAGCTTGCCGAGGACGTTCACGACGAGGTCGTGCTTGTCGCCACTGGACCCCGCGGCGATCGCCGAGACGGTCAGCAGCAGAGCGGGGACCACCAGCAGCAGCAGGCCGCGGCGGCGGCCGAGCAGGCCGCGCAGCGTCAGCCTGGCGACGGTCGGGTTCATGGTGGGTCGGCCTTCCTGGGGTCCTGGTGGTGGTGGGTTCCGGTCGGCGGGTGCTGCCCGCGCTAGGCGGAGACGAGGTAGGAGAACACGCTCTCCAGCGACTCGTCCGCCGGTGCCACGGTGTACAGCCGGATGCCGGCCCGCTGGGCGACCTTCGGCAGCAGCGTGGTGAACCCCTGGAAGTTCACCGCCTGGATGCGCAGCGCGTCCTCCTGCCGGTCCAGCTCGATGCCGAAGGTCGACGGGTCGGCGATCAGCGCCGCCGCGAGCCGCCGGTCGTCGCTGGAACGCACCAGGTAGCGGTGCGGGCGGTCGGTCATCAGTCGGCGGATCTTCCGGAAGTCGCCGGACGCGGCGTGCCGTCCGGCCACCACGACCTCGATGTGCCGGGCCAGCTGCTCGACCTCCTCCAGGATGTGCGAGGAGAACAGCACCGTGCGGCCGTCCTCGCCGAACCGGCGCAGCAGGTCCATCAGCTGGAGCCGCTGGCGCGGGTCCATGCCGTTGAACGGCTCGTCCAGCAGCAGCACGGCCGGGTCGTGGACCAGCGCCGAGGCCATCTTGACCCGCTGCTTCATGCCCTTGGAGTAGGTGCCGGTCCGCCGCTCCTGGGCGTACTCCATCTCGACCAGGGCGAGCGCCCTGCGGGCGGCGGCGCCCGGGTGCGCCAGTCCGTGCAGTTCGGCGTTGGCGAGGACGAACTCCCAGCCGGTCAGGTAGTCGTACATCGACTCCCGCTCGGGGACCAGGCCGATCTGCCGGTACACCTGCTGGTTGCGCCAGATCGGCGCGCCGTCCAGGGTCACCGCCCCGCTGGACGGCGCCAGGAAGCCGCTCATCATGTGGATGAGGGTCGACTTCCCGGCCCCGTTCGGCCCCAGCAGGCCGGTGATGCCGGGGCCGATCGCCATGCTGACGTCGTTGACGGCGACCACGTTCCCGAACCAGCGGGAGACCTTGTCGATGGTGATGGTGGCCATGACGCCCTCTCAAACGTTCCGGTAGCGGCGCAGCAGCAGCCGGTAGGAGCCGGCCACCATCGCGGCGGCGACGGCGGTGAACACCAGCAGGCCGAGCCCGCCCGGCGCGTGGATCCGCTCGGGGCCGGAGCCGAGGTCGAACAGCTGGTTGGTCAGGCTCTCCACCATCGCGACGGGCGACATCAGCGCCGCCCACTGCGCGGAGTCCGGGAGCCCCTCGCCGAAGCCGGCGGAGTCCAGGCTCATCCCGACCACCACGCCGAACACCGTGGCGCTGACCGCGAGGTAGCCCATGATCGCGGCCACCCCGAAGCCGCGCCGCGGGGTGGCGGCGGCGATCACCACCGCGACCGAGGTCGGCACCAGCGCGTAGAGCACCGCGGCCACCAGGCCGTAGAGGAAGTGCGCGGTCTGCTCGCCGAAGTCCAGCTTGATCAGCAGCGATCCGACGTACAGCACCAGCAGCGGGGCGATCATCAGCAGCAGCTGCGCGCAGACCATCGCGCCGAACTTGGCCCGCACGTAGTCGGCGCGGGTGATCGGGCGGGAGAAGTACAGCGGCACGGTGTGGTGGCGCAGGTCCCGGGAGAACAGCACCGGCGCCTGCGAGGCCAGGAAGATCGAGATCACCAGGCCGATCGCGCTCAGGTACTGCGCGTAGTCGACCGGCAGCTCCTCGGAGGCGGTCATCACCGCGACCGCCACGATGATCAGGGCCGGCACGGTGGCCACGCCCAGCACGATCATCGGCAGCACCTTGGACTTGCCGGACCGCCCCAGGCCGTACGCACCGCGCAGGCTCTGGGTGAACAGCGAGCGCGCGGCGTACGCCCGGCCGAGCCGGGGGCCGGTGTAGCCGCGGTAGCCGATGTCATGGATGACGCCGGTGTCGGCCGGCCGGGACTCAGGAGGCAGCGACATCTGCGGTACCCCCTTCGTGCTGCGTCGTCTCCGCGTTCTGCGTGAACAGTTCGGCGACCCGGTGCCGCCGCTCCTCCAGCCGGACCAGCCCGAGCCCGAGGTCCGCGACCGCGTCCCGGATCGTGTCGTACGTGTCGTCGCCCGCCAGCCGGACCAGCAGGATCCGCGCGCCGTCCGTCTCCACCGCGAGCCCGCGCGCCGCCAGCCGCTCGCGCACCGCGGCGCTCGCGTCCAGGGCGTGGTCCTCGGGGTGGTCCGTCACCTCGACCGCCAGGGTGGCCGTCGTACCGGTGAAGGAGGCGGTGGACGAGGAGCGCAGCAGCCGGCCGCCGTCGATCACCACCAGGTGGTCGCAGGTGCGCTCCAGCTCGCCCAGCAGGTGGGTGGTGACCAGCACCGAGATGCCGAAGTCCGTGTACACCCGGCGGATCAGCGCCAGCATGTCGTCCCGGCCGACCGGGTCCAGCCCGTTGGTGGGCTCGTCCAGCAGCACCAGCTTGGGGTCGTGCACCAGCGCCTGCGCCAGCTTCACCCGCTGCTTCATGCCGGTCGAGTAGCCGCCCATGGGGCGGTAGCGCTCCTCGTACAGTCCGACGTGCCGCAGCGTGTCCGCGGTCCGCTCACGCGCGGCGGCGGCCGGCAGCCCGGCCATCCGCGCCATGTGCACCACGAACTCGGTGGCCGAGACGTCGGGCGGCAGGCAGTCGTGCTCCGGCATGTAGCCGACCTGCTCGCGGATCTCCGACCCCTGGGTGGCGATGTCCAGCCCGAGCACCCGCCCGGTCCCGGAG
Organism: Kitasatospora sp. NPDC057500; assembly: GCF_042802195.1. Lineage (NCBI taxonomy): Bacteria > Bacillati > Actinomycetota > Actinomycetes > Kitasatosporales > Streptomycetaceae > Kitasatospora > Kitasatospora sp. NPDC057500. Next base: position 45,366 of record NZ_JBHVER010000016.1, read on the forward strand.
GTCGCCGGGGCCAGCCCCAGCAGGATCTTGATGAGTGTGGACTTGCCCGCCCCGTTCGCCCCCACCAGACCGACCACCCCGGGCTCGACCTCAACGGTCAGCTGATCGAGGGCGGTCACCCGGGGGAACCTCTTGGTGAGGCCGTCCGTCTTGATGACAGTGGACACGCGCTTCAACGTAGTGCCCGTCCGCGCGCCCGGTCATGAGCTGCGATGACGACCCCGCCTGCTGCTCCGGTATGACGGCGCCCCGCCCTTCCCCTAGGGGATGCGCCCGGGGACGGCGGCCGTGACGCACCGCCGTCCCCGGACCGCCGGTCAGCCCAGCTGGGCGAGGGCCTCGGTGGCGATGCGCTCGAAGACCGCCAGGTCGTTGGCGAAGACCGAGTCGGGGACCGGCCAGTGCACCACCAGCTCGGTGATGCCGAGCTCCCGGTAGGTGCCGGCCCAGTCGACGAACGCGTCCAGCGACTCCAGCGGACGCTCCGCCGTCGAGCCCTGGAGCAGCATCTTCTCCAGCGTCGCGACGTCCCGGCCGCGCTCCGCACAGGCCGCCGTCAGCTTCTCGATCTGCGTCGCGATGACGGCGGGCGCCTGCTCCACCGGCACGTCCGCCGGTGCCTTCGGGTCGCCGTACGTCACCCAGCCCTGCCCGTACTCGGCCGCCAGCCGCATCCCGCGCGGCCCGGCGGCGGCGACGTAGAAGGGCACCCGCGGGGTCTGCACGCAGCCCGGGACGTTCCGCGCCTCGACGGCGGAGTAGTACCGGCCCTCGCTGGTCGTCGCGTCGTTGCGCAGCAGCTCGTCCAGCAGCGGCAGGAACTCCCCGAACCGGTCCGCCCGCTCCTTCGGCGACCACGCCTCCTGCCCGGTCACCGTCGCGTCGAACCCGGTCCCGCCGGCCCCGATCCCCACGGTCAGCCGCCCGCCGGACACGTCGTCGATGGTGATCAGGTCCTTGGCCAGCGTCACCGGGTGCCGGAAGTTCGGCGAGGTCACCAGCGTCCCCAGCCGGATTCGCTCGGTCGCCGCGGCCGCCGCCGTCAGCGTCGGAACGGCGCCGAACCACGGCCCGTCGCGGAAGCTCCGCCAGGAGAGGTGGTCATAGGTGTACACGGCGTGGAAGCCGAGGTCCTCGGCCCGCCGCCAGATCTTCTGACCCTCGCCCCACCGATGGATGGGGAGGATCACCGTGCTCAGTCGCATGGCCCGACCCTATTCGGGTGCCGGGGGCCGGAGTGGTGGGCGACTCGCCGGGGAGCGGGGTGGTCAGGGGTGCGGGCGTTGGGCGGGGAGGTGGAGGGGGTGGGCGGGGGTGGTGCGGCGGGCGAGGTCGGCGAGGGTCTCGAAGAGGATGTCGCCGATCAGCACGGGTTCGCGGGAGGCCGGTGGGGCCTCCTCCTCGGGGAGGGGCGCGGGCTCGATCTCGATCTCGTCTGGGACCTGGCGAGTTCGCATGGCTCTTCCTGCCGACGGGGTGGCCGAGGGGGTTCTGCCCGGTCGGCGGGGGTGGGACACCCCGGAAGCCGGCGGATCGGCCGGAACTGGCGCAGCGGGGGCCGAAACGCGTCGCGGTGATCGCGGCGGGGCCGCGGGGCGGGGCGTGCGGGCGTGTTCCGGCGGTGGGCGAAGATGGAGCGGTGACCACACCGCGCACCGCTCCCCCGACCCGGCTGATCGCCACCGACCTGGACGGCACCCTGCTCTGCTCCGGCGGCACCGTCAGCGAGCGCACCGCCGCCGCCCTGGCCGCCGCCGAGGCGGCCGGGATCCAGGTGGTGTTCGTGACCGGCCGGCCGCCGCGCTGGATGCAGCAGGTGAGCGCGCACATCGGCGGCCACGGGGTGGCGATCTGCTCGAACGGCGGCGCCGTGGTGGACGTGCGGCGCGGCGCGCTGCTGGAGTCGTTCCCGCTGGCGGCGGAGGACGCGCTCGCGGTGGTGGGGCGGCTGCGGGCCAGGCTGCCGGGCACCGCGTTCGCCTTCGAGTACCCGGCCGGGTTCGCCCGCGAGCCCGGGTACGAGGTGCAGATGTGGGGGCAGGACGAGAACCACCCGGTCGGGCCGGCCGAGGAGCTGCTCGGCCCGGGCGGTCCGGTGCGCGGGCTGTTCAAGCTGCTCGCCAAGCACCCGGACCTGGAGCCGGACAAGCTGCTCGCGCAGGCCAGGGAGGCCGCCGCGGGCCTCGCCGAGATCACCCGCTCGGCGCCGATACCGCTGCTGGAGATCAGCGCGCCCGGCGTCACCAAGGCCAGCACGCTGGCCCGCTGGTGCGCCGGGCGGGGGATCGACCGGAGCGAGGTGGTGGCCTTCGGCGACATGCCGAACGACCTGGAGATGCTGGCCTGGGCCGGCACCGCGTACGCCGTCGCGAACGCCCATCCGCAGGTGCTGGCGGCGGTGCCGCTGCACACGGTGAGCAATGAGCAGGACGGCGTCGCCGCGGTGCTGGAGGAGATCCTCCGGCACCGCGGCGAGTAGGACGGGTCCGGGGCCGGATCAGCCGAAGCGGCCGTTGACGTAGTCCGAGGTCCGCTGGTCGTGCGGGGAGTTGAACACCTGCTCGGTCGGCCCGGCCTCGACGATCCGGCCGGGCGTGTCGTGCGTCGCCAGGAAGAACGCGCAGGACTGCGAGACGCGCTGCGCCTGCTGCATGTTGTGGGTGACGATCACGATGGTCAGCCGGCCGCGCAGCTCCGCGATGGTCTCCTCGACCCGGCGGGTCGAGGTCGGGTCCAGCGCCGAGCACGGCTCGTCCATCAGCAGGATGTCCGGCTCGACGGCCAGCGAGCGCGCGATGCACAGGCGCTGCTGCTGGCCGCCGGAGAGCGAGCCGCCCGGCGTGTCGAGCCGGGTGGCGACCTCCTCCCACAGGCCGGCGCGGCGCAGGCTGGTCTCCACCAGGTGCTCGCGCTCGTCCCTGGACACCTTGATCCCGGCGAGCTTGAGACCGCTGGAGACGTTGTCCTTGATGGACATCGCCGGGAACGGGTTGGGCCGCTGGAACACCATGCCGATCCGGCGCCGCACCTCGGCGGGGCGGCGGCCGGGCCGGTAGACGTCGTCGCCGTCCAGCAGCACCTCGCCGGAGAGCGCGGCGCCGCGGACCATCTCGTGCATCCGGTTGAGGATCCGCAGGTAGGTGGACTTGCCGCAGCCGGACGGGCCGATCAGCGCGGTCACCTCGCCGGCGGGCATGGCGAGCGAGACCCGCTCCAGCACCTTGCGGGAGCCGAACCAGGCGGAGACGTCGCGGGTCTCCAGCCCGGCCAGGACGGGCTCCTGGTCGTAGCCGTCGTAGTGCGCGTCCTGCGGGTACAGCAGGTGCTGCCCGTCCTGCCCGTGGCCGCCGGCCGACGGGACGGCGGGCAGGGTCATCGTGGTCTCGTCGGCCCCCGGGGCCTGGTCGTGCGACAGGTCGGTCATCGGTGCATCCGTCATCGGTACGGTCCTCCGGGCGCGCTTCAGTAGAGGTTGGGCAGCAGGGCGGCGGCGTTCTCGTAGACCGCCCAGAGCAGCGCGCCGATCACCGGCGCGAGGCTGAGGTAGGCGGCCGAGCGGCGCCAGTACCGGGCCAGCACGACAACGGCGGTCACCGCTCCGAGCAGGGCCAGCGACCACAGCTGCAGTGCGCCCAGCGCGCTCTTGTCGGCGGCCAGCGCCTTGTCGTACGGCGTGCCGGCGGGTCGGCCGCCGGGGTTGGGCTGCGCGTCGCCGTCCAGTCGGGCGCCGACCAGCACGGTCGAGCGCGGGGCGAGGTCGGAGTCCCCGGTGACCAGCACCAGCCGGTTGCGGGCCGGGTCCACGATCGGGTGGTCGCCGTCGCCGTACACGTTGACGGTGTAGGTGAACCTGCCCTGTCCGGTGGTGGCCTCGATCTTGTCGCCCACCCGGAGCTTGGCCAGGTCGCCGAACGGCGCACCGAAGGTCGTGCCGCGGCCGAACAGCACCGCGACGCCGGTCTGGCCGGGCAGCGCGGTGTCGCGGCGGTGGCCGGGGCCCTTCATGAGGTCCCGGCCGGTGGTGCCCTCGACCACGACCACCTGGTGCAGCCCGATCGCCGGGATGTCCAGCAGTGCGACGGGGGCGCCGTCCGCGGCCCTGCCGGTCGGCGCGGTCGCCTTGCCCAGCTGGTCCCGGAAGGTCTTGTAGGACGTCGACTGGAAGTGCTTCTGCTGGAGGTGCGAGAGGGTGAACAGGTAGCCGACGAAGCCCAGGGTGAGCGCGGCCAGCAGGCTCACCGCCCAGGCGCCCTGGAGGAAGCGGGTGCGCCCGGCGGTCCGGCCGGTGCCGCCGTCGGATCCGCCGCCCGGCTTGGGCTCCTTCCCGGCCGCGGGGGCCGCCGCCGGTCCGGCCGGACCGGCCGGCGGGGACGCGGGCCGGGTGGCGGAGGCCGGCTTCTCCAGCGCCGGGGCGGTCATGACCGGCCTCCGGTGTTGGTGCGGCGGCGCAGCAGGCGGCGGCCGAGCAGCGGCGGGACGATCACGACCGCGAGCAGTTCGAGCGCCGTCAGGACGGTCAGCGTCCAGTCCTCGGGGCGTCCGCCGACCTCCACCACGTTGGCCGCCACCTCGGTGGAGCCGCCGCCGGTGCGGGCACGGGCGACCACCTGGCCGGTCTGGGGGTCGACGACCTGCTCGGCGGCCTGCTCCTCGCCGGCGACCGCGCCGTCGGCGGCCGCCGGGTCGACGGCCGCGGGGTCGGCGGCCGGGTCGGCCGGCGCGGCTCCGGCGGCTCCGCCGTCAGCCGCGGTGCCGGTCCCGCCGGTGCCGGTCCCGCCGGAACCGCCGGAGGCCGAACCCGCGCCCCCGGTGGCGGCGTTGGAGCCGTTGGCCGATCCGGTGCCGCCGGCCGCGCCGGTGCCGCCGGTGGTGGCGTTGGCCGCCTTGCCGCCGACCGCGCCGTTGCCGCCGGTCGACGCGGCGGCGCCCGCGCCGGTGCCGCCGGAACCCGATCCGCCGGTGCCGCCGGTGCTGCTGCCGCCGGAGGCACCCGAGCCGCTGCCGCCGGAGGCGCCGGAGCCCGAGCCGCCCGAGCCGCCGCCGTTGGGGCAGTCGAGCGGGGTGCCCTTGGCGTCGCAGGGGTTGGGCTGCGGGGCGTTGGTGAGGACAGTCAGCTCACCGGCGGCGTTGAAGGTCGGGTTGTCGCAGTTCGACAGCGAGTTGGGGTCGACCGGGCTGGCGTTGCCGGGGATGTGCTGGGTCTGCAGCATGCCGCCGCGGACCAGGTTGCGCGGGATCGGCGAGTACCCGAGGTCGTCGGCCTTGCCCTGGCCGGCGCAGAGCACGTACGAGATGAAGCGGCTGAGCGCGCTGCCCTTCTCGTCGTTGAAGCGCGGCGGGACCGGCAGCGCCGCTCCCTTGCGCGGCACGATCAGGTAGCTGTAGCTGGAGATCGGGTAGGACCTCGGGTCGTTCATCGTGTAGACGCCGTCGAGGTTCTGCTGGAGGTAGTTCGGGTCGTCCGGCGAGGTGTTGTCGTCGACGCCGCGGATCCGGGCCGCGGTCAGCGCCACGGCGACGTTGGACGCGGTGGGGAGCGAGTAGTAGCCGGCCGGGTTGAGGACCTTGACGACCGGCCAGTTGCTGCCCTTGGCGAAGGCGTACTCGTCGTAGCCGATGGTGCCGGCGCCGGAGGCGCCCATGATGTAGTTGGCGACGACGTCCGAGCCGTTCTGCGCGGCCATCCGGCCCGCCTTGGGGAAGAACTCGGTGTAGTCACCGCAGCCGACGCCGTTGACGCTGCGGCAGTACGCCTCCCACTCGGCCTGGTGGGTGTGCTGCATCCACCGGGTGAACTGCGCGGTGGCGCCGGAGCCGTCCGAACGGATGACCGGGGTGATCGGGATCGACGGGAGGGCCCTGCCGTAGTCGGCGGTGATCTTCGGGTCGTTCCAGTTGGTGATCTTGTTGGTGAAGATGCCGACGATGGTGTCCGGCGACAGCCGCAGGTCCCGGACCTGCTTGTTGCCGATCGAGAGGTTGTACATGAACGCGGTGCCGCCGGCGGTGATCGGGACGTAGGAGTACCCGTACACGGGGTTCTCGATGTTGCCCGCGCCGCCCTCGTGGCCGCCGCTGCCGAGACCGGTGTCCTCCTTGGTGCGGAACGGCACGTCGGAGGCGGTGAAGTCGTTCTGCCCGATGGACCACTGGTTGCGGCCGGCGGCCGAACCCGTCGCACTGAAGTTGATCTTGATGCCCTGCGGGTTGACGTCATTGCGCCACTGGTCGATGGCCGGGCCGGCCCAGCTCGACCCGTCGGCGTTCAGCGAGGTGGCCGCGAACGCCGGGGTGCTCTGGCCCAGCAGCAGCGAGGCCGCGGCGAGGGACAGGGTCAGCAGCATGGCGAAGGTGCGTGCCACGGGGCGGCTTGCGGCCTCCCACGACATGGGAACTCCTCTGGTACGGAGGGTGGTTGGTGCGGTCAGTGGTGACATCAGCGGTTGCTCCCGGCCGTGATGGCCCGTCGGACCTGCTCGCGCCGCCGCTGCCGCCGGCTCAGGTCGCCGGGGCGGCGGCCGCCGATCACCCGGGCGGTGACGAAGAGGATCAGCACCACGACCATCAGGGTCAGCGCGGCCGCGAAGGCCCGCGCGACCATGTCGGGGTAGGGCTGCTTGACGTAGTTCCAGATGAACAGCGGCAGCGAGACCTGGCGGTCGCTGAACGGGTTGCCGTTGAACTGCGTGGTGAACCCGGCGGTCAGCAGCACCGGCGAGGTCTCGCCGACGCCGCGCGCCATGCCGAGCACCACCGCGGTCACCAGGCCCGGACGGGCGGTCGGCAGGACGACGTTCCACACCGTGCGCCACTGGCTGCCGCCGAGCGCGTAGGACGCCTCCCGCAGGGTGCCGGGCACCAGCCGGATGACCACCTCGGCGGCCCGGGTGACGATCGGCATCATCATCACGGTGAGCGCCAGCGAGGCCGCGAACCCGCTCTTCTCGAAGCCGAAGGTGATGATCACGACACCCAGCACGAACAGGCCGGCCACGATGGACGGCAGCGCGGTCATCGCCTCCACCAGGGTCCGCACCGGCCGGGCCATCCGACCGCCGACCTCGGACATGAAGACCGCCGCCGCGATGCCCAGCGGGACCGCGAACAGGGTGGCCAGGCCCAGCTGTTCGAGCGAACCGACCACCGCGTGGATCGCGCCGCCGGAGGTGATCGGCGAGAGCGCCGCGGTGGTCTCCATCGACTCGGTGAAGAAGTTGGAGTGCCGGGCGGCGTCCATGCCGCGCAGCGCCACGTAGCCGATCTGCTCGGCGATCAGCGCCACCACCAGCGCGCCCGAGCTCCAGGCGACCACGGACACCAGGCGTTCGCGCACCAGCAGGGCGCCCCACTGGAGCCGGCCGAGCAGGAAGTAGCCGCCGAGGAAGAACAGGTACCAGCAGAGCAGGAAGCCGAACGCGCCGCTGAAGGGCAGCACCCGCTCGTAGAGCAGCCAGTCCAGCGCGAGCGAGCCGGACAACGCGCCGAACACCGTCAGCACGTCCTCGCGGGTGACGCCTCCGAGCTTGAGCTTCCGCTCGGGCAGCGGGGGACGGGCGTCCTCCGGAGCGGCGGGTGCCACGGCGGGCGCGGCGGGCGCGGCGTCGGCCGGCAGGTCGAGCGTGGTCATCGGGTCGTCCCTTCACGACGGGGCGGCAACGGGCGGGGGCGGGGGGTGAGGGTCATGGTCAGTCCGCCGTGGCCGCGCCGGAGCGGGACCGGTTGATCACGAACCCGGCCGCCAGGTTGACCAGCAGGGTGAGCATGAAGAGCACCAGACCGGCCGCCATCAGCGCGGAGAGCGCCAGCGGGTCGGACTCGCCGAAGCGCAGCGCGATCAGCGCCGAGATCGAGTTGGCGCCGTTCTCCAGGATGTGGGTGATGACCTCGAAGTTCGGCGAGATGATCAGCGCGACGGCGATGGTCTCGCCCATCGCGCGGCCGAAGCCGAGCATCACCGCGCCGATCACCCCGCCCTTGCCGAACGGCAGCACCACCGTGCGGACCATGCCCCAGCGGGTCGAGCCCAGCGCGTAGGCGCCCTCGCGCTCGCCCTGGGGCGCCTGGGAGAACACCTCGCGGCAGAGCGAGGTGACGATCGGGATGATCATCAGCGAGACGACCACGCCCGCGATGAAGGTCGACGAGGTGTACGAGGTGCCGATGTCACCGGTGCGCACCTTGAGGAAGGGGATCGCGTCACCGAGGTGGTTGGTCAGCCAGCGGGAGAAGCCGATGATCCTCGGCTGGAGGAAGAAGAAGCCCCAGAGGCCGTAGACGATGCTGGGGATCGCGGCCATCAGGTCGACCAGCGAGACCAGGGTCGCGCGCATCCGGGCCGGTGCGTACTCCGAGATGAAGATCGCCGTCGCCAGGGCCACCGGAACGGCGATGACCAGGGCGATCACGGCGATCAGCAGACCGTTCGGCAGCACCGAGGCGATGCCGAAGTTGTGCGCCTGGGTCTGCCACTTCTTCTCGGTGAAGAACGAGAATCCGACCTCCCGCAGCGCGTCCGCGCCGCGCAGGATCAGGAAGAAGGCGATCAGGCCCATGATCGCGAAGACCGAGAGGCCGGCCGCCCTCAGCAGGCCGCGGAAGACCCGGTCGCCTGGCGTGGAGGGGGCCGTGATGGTGCGGGGTACGTCGGGGTCCGGCTGGTGGGGGGCCGCGGCGAACGGTGTCGCGGGCCCGGCGGCGGCTGTCATGGTCTGCTCTCCGGCGCGCTCGGAACGGAACTGGTGCGGGGAACGGGGGAAGGGACTCGGCGGGGCCTGAACGGCGGCCCCGCCGAGTCGTCACGGATCGGCCCTCAGGACCGCCGGACCGAACGCAACCGCGCACGGAGGGCGGACGCCCCCGCGGCGATCCGCGCGCCGGCGGGCGTACCCGCCAGGAGCAGCGCCGCCGGGCCGCCCAGGAGCAGGGCGATGCCGGCGATCAGCGCGATCGGCAGCAGCAGCCTGGCCGAGCCCGACCGGTCGGCGGCCGGCGTGCCGGCGGCGACCGGGGCCGCCGCGAGCGGGCCCTTGGCCGCGCCGGACGGGGCGGGCGTGGCGCCGGGCGCCGCCCCCGCGGGCTTGGCCCCCGCTGCGGCACCACCGGTGCCGGCCGAGGTGCCCGCGGTGCCGCCGGTGCCCGTGCCGCCGGTGCCGGAGGTGCCCCCGGAGCGCGAGCCGGTACCGCCGGTGCCCGAGCCGGTCGAGCCCGTGCCACCCGTGCCGCCCGCACCGCTCGTGCCGCCGGTGCCGGCCGAGCCGTCGGAGACCGGGGACACCGGTGTGCCGGAACCGTCCGTGCCCGTGCCGCCCGAGGCGCCGGAACCGCCGGTGCCCGAGCCGGTCGAGCCCGTGCCACCCGTGCCGCCGGTACCGCCCGAGCCGCCGGTGCCGCCGGAACCGCCGCCGCCCGGGTTGCCGCCGGACTCCGGGGTGGGCGTGGGAACCGGGCCGGTCTGGTTGCCGGGGTAGGCGCCGTCCTGGGCGGCGACGTGCTTCACCGCGCTCTGCGCCTGGGCCAGCTGAGCGTCGGTCAGCGCGAGGAAGCCACGGGCCAGTCGGCCGGCGTCGGAGCCGTAGCGCTGCCCCTCGCCCCGGTCGGTGACCCGCCGCAGGAACTCCGAGGCGACCTTGGCCTTGGTCGGCGAGAGGCCCTCGGTGGGGGCCATCGCGTACTGCACCGTGGTCAGCGGGTACGCCCCGGCCGCACGGGCGAAGTCGCCGCCCGCGCCGTAGGGCAGCCGCTGGGTGCCGGTGGCCGGGTCGGTGGCCATCACCTCGACGGCGGCCTGGAGGCCGGTCAGGCTCGGGGTGACGAACTGCCCCGCCGGGTTGCGCAGCGCGGCCTCGGGCAGCTCGTACGCCTTCGCCTGTCCGCTGTCCATGATCGCGAACAGCCCGCGCAGGCCGGGGTCGACCGGCGGGCACGCGGCGTGCCGGCCGTCCGGGTCCACCTGCCAGAGCTGGCAGGTGGGCTTGTTCAGCAGGACGTTGCGGGCCACCTGGGCCAGCCCGTTCACCGGGTTCATCTCGAACTGCTTCACGTTGCCCGGACCGGAGTAGTCCTGCACCCGGATGGCGTCCACCGGGTAGCCGCTGTACGCCGGCCGCTGGTAGAAGGCGTTCAGCCGGGTGCCCCACGCGTCGGGCGCGCCCTGGAGGAAGCGCGCGGCCTCCGGGTCGGCGGCGATCCAGGTGGTGAGCTGCTGGATCAGGTCCGTCGTCCCGGCGAGCACGATCGGGGCCGAGTTGGGGACCCACGGGCTGGAACCGCACTTGGGCCAGGCCTCGCCGCTGCCGGCCGGGATCGGGTTGACCGCCAGGAACTCCTTGTCCTCGAAGACGCAGTCCGGGTTCCCGGCCACCGACTCGATGCTGGCGCCGATGGCCAGCGTGTACGACTGGGTCAGCATCTTCGCGATCAGCAGCGGCGTCAGGTTCATGTGCCTGAACTGCTTGGTGCTCACCGGGTCGTCGACCACGTACACGACGGAGATCGCGCCGGTGGCGAGCGGCGCGTAGACGTGCGGACGGGTCGCCGGTTCGCTCTCCGGCAGGGCGGTCAGCGCCAGGTCCGGCCCCTTGCGGGAGCGGAAGGCGGCACGCGCCTGCGGCTCGCCGGTCGAGGGGATGTAGGAGATCCCGAGCGGCGCCTCGCCCTTGCAGAGCCCGGAGCGCCACTGCTGGATCGCCCGGTTCGCCATCGCCAGGCCGGCCATCTCCAGGTCGATGGCGGCGCTCTCGCACTCGCCGGGGGTGGGGGCGAAGGTCAGCGGGACCACGACCCGGTTCGCCCAGGAGCAGGCCTCGCCGGGGAACCAGTTCTCGTTCACCGCGGAGCTCGTGCTGTAGACCGACTCGGAGGCGTTGGCGTAGAAGCCGTTGATCGCCGGGTTGTCCAGCGAGTGGTCGGTGCAGTCCGCCCGCGCCTCACCGCTGTTCGCCCCGAGCGAGTCGCCGCCGTAGTTCGCCTCGACCACGATCGAGCACGGGTGCGCGGCGTCGCAGCCCAGCTTCTGGCTCTCCTGCGAGGTCCAGACCTCGATGTCGGCCTCGCCCCGGCCGTCCGGGCCGGTCACCCGGACGCTGCCGTTGAACGGGAACTCGGGGTTCTGGGTGCCGGCCGCGGGCCGCTCCTGGAAGAAGCCCTTGCTCGGGTCGGCGGCGCCGAAGAGGCTGCTGCCGTAGCAGTCGAAGATCGTCGGGTCCGTGCCGCGGCACTGGTAGACCCGGACCGCGTAGAGGTCCTGGCCGGTGTTGCTGTTCAGCTTGACCGAGCGCAGCGGCTTGCCGGACGGGTCGACGGTCGGGGTGAAGCCCTCCCAGGAGACGTGGACGACCTGGTTGGAGAGGTCGGTGGTGTCCGAGACGGTGACCTTGCCCGGATCACCGTACGTCCCGCCCTCGCCGTTCGGCTTCCAGAGCCGCGGACCCGCGACGGTCTTCGGCGAGGCGGCGGACGCCTCGGACACCGTGCCCGCGCCCAGCGGGAGGATCGCCGAGACCCCGACGACGGCCCAGGCCAGCGCCAGCGCCAGCAGCCCCTTGCCCCACCTCCCCAGGGCTCTCGAACCCGGTGGACGGACTCTCATGACGTGCACCTCCAGGGAACGCGCTGCGCGCGTAGACGAGGGAACCGGCCGGACCGTGGACATGTGACTGGCCAGAAGCAGCCGATGGTCCGTCACCATTCGGCCAGCCGTACATGGACGGCTCGGATCGCCCGGATGTACGGGACCACAACACGCCTGCGAACCAGGCGCGTTGGTCACCGCGGCTCGTCCTCCCCGGAGCACGGAACAGCGGGGTCCGGACACCGGACCCCGCCACCGCTACCAGGTTCGGCCCCGCGTCAGCTGCCGGCCTTGAAGGAGAAGCTGAAGGAGCCCACCGACTGACCCGCCTGGAAGAAGGTGGTGTTGAGCTTCGAGTCGAGGAACTTCGCGCCCTCGCCGTCCACCTGGAGGTCCGAGGACTCCAGCTTGCCGTCCGCCTGAGTACCGGTCACCACGGTGTCGCCGGCCGGGTCCAGCAGCGCGACCGGGGCGGAGGTGCCCTCCAGGACGCCGGTGACCTGCCAGGTGTCGATGCGGAAGGCCAGGTTCTTGAAGACCGCGCTCTTGCCGGTGCGCAGGTTGACGAAGAGCAGGCCGCCGCCGAGCTGGACGTTGCCGTAGAAGCCCGGGAGGTTCGCCGAGCCGCCGGTCACCGGGAAGGACGCCGACAGGCCCTTGGTGCTGTCGTAGGAACCGGTGGCGTTCGGCAGCGCGAAGACCAGGACACCCGCCGACAGGGAGCTGAGCAGGAAGCTGTTGCTCTCGTTCACCACGGCGGAGCCGGTCGGGGCGGTGGCCGCGGCGGCGTCGGCCACGGCGGAGGCGGTCAGGCCGGTGGTGGCGATCACGACGGTGGTGGCGATCGCGGCGAGGCGGGTGCTGGTGCGGGACATGCTGCTCTCCTAGGTGTGCAACGTGGAACGGTCCGGCCGTGGGCCGTGGTTTCTTGCCCTGCGGTGGAGCGGTGGAGCGGTCCCGCGCGGCCGGTGGCCAGGGGCGCGGACGCCCCCGGCCACCGGGTGCTGCGGGGTACTGCGGGGTACTACGGGGTGGAGATCAGGGGGTGGGGACGGAGATGGTGCCGCACGCGGTGCCCGGCAGGGTGCGGAAGCCGTAGCTCTTGATGTCCGCGATGGCGGTCGCGTTCTTGCAGATCCAGCCGTCCTTGCTGAAGATCGCCTTCAGGGCGGTGGCGCGCGCGTCACCGGCGTTCCAGTCGGCCTGGCGGACGACGTTGTAGACCGTGCGGCCGAACGCCGAGTTGGCGAAGGTGGCGGACAGGGTGTTGGTCGCCGGGTCGACCGGGGCCACACCGTCGATCGAACGGATGGACAGCGGGCCGGCCGCGTCCGAGCCGCTGCTGTGGCCGTTGTAGACCTGGCCGATGTAGTGGGCGGCGGAGTAGGGGACGATCGCGTCGATGTCGTTCAGGACCGCGTCGGTGCCGCGGTTCTCCTGGACGGTGGTGGCCTGGACGCAGGTGCCCGGGTTGGTCAGGCCCAGCGCCTGGAGGAAGAAGGAACGGGTGCCCGAGCCGTTCTGCGGCAGGAACGCCTTGATCGTGGCGGTGGACAGCGACGGGTCGATCTGGTTCCAGGTGGTGTAGGTGCAGTTGTAGATCTTCGTCAGCTGGTCGGCGGTGAGGTTCGCCGGAGCGTGGCTGCCCGAGGAGAGGGCGGCCCAGGACACCGCGTCCTTGGCGTAGGCGATGAAGAGGTCGGTCACCGGGTCGCCGCCGGTGCCGTTCTTCGGGCCGCGGGAGGAGCGCGCGAAGTCGAGCGTGGCGCTGTTGTTGGCGTTCAGCGCGGTGATGCCGGCGCCGGAGCCGTTCGGACGCGGGATGGTCAGCGCACCGGCCTTCGGGGTGATCGGCGAGGTGCCGGTCGCGTCGTAGCTGTAGAGCTTCGTGCCCGAGGCGCCGACGAAGGCGTTGTAGTCGGTGGAGAACTGGTTGAACAGCGCCTGGGTGGTGTCCGAGCCCACGCCGACGATGTCGGTCGCGGCGGGGGTGACACCGGCGGCCGGGTCGGCGACGGCGGTGCCGCCGGCGATGGTGGCGACCGAGGTGGCGATGGCGGCCACGGCGAGCAGCTTGGCAGCGGTCTTGCGCATGTTGCACTTCCTCCGGTGGGAGAGACGTACATCGCTTGCCCGGGTACTGCTTGTCAGTCCCGGGGCCGGGAGCCGCGTCCGCGGCGGCCCGTTCCGGCAGTGCCGATCCTGTCGGGCGGCGCGGTTCCGTCGGAAGGGCGGACGGTCGCCGCCGGCGATTGTCGATATCTCGGTTCGGAGAGGTTTAGCAACAGGTCAGCAGGCCCGTGGAGGGGGTGATAACCGCAGGTCAGGGGCCGGTGACGTTCTTCTCCAGGTGTCGGCTCGGGGGGTTGCCGGATACCTGCGCTTCACCGGAAGAGGGGGAAGCGGGGGTGTGGCCGGGGCCAACGCGAGAAGCCGCCCGAAGGCGGCTGCGGGAGGGGAGGACGGACCGTCAGAACGGCCAGGCGTCGTCCCGTCCGGAGCGGCGCAGGTCCTGCCCCAGTCGCTGGAGGCCGGCGAGGAAGCCGGTCACGCCGGCCTGGCACTGGTCCCGCCGCAGGTACCCGCGGGCGCTGCGGGCGACCGGCCCGGCGGCGTCGGCGGCGCCCGGGCGGGTGGTGCGCAGCGGCAGGTACGCCGTCCACACCCAGAGCCGCGCCTCGGACTGGCCGACGGCGCACCGCAGCGCGGCCCGCTCGATGATCAACTCCCGCACCGCATCGGCCAGTTCGGCCTCGCCCCGGTAGGTCCGCACGCCGACGCCGAGCTGCCGCCCGTTCGCCGCGCGCAGCGTCCAGGACAGCGCGCGGTCGCCGACCGGGACGGTCAGCAGCCGCGGCCCGCGCCGGTCAGTGGACATCGGACGTTCTCAACGACGGCCCCCGTTCGACGAGTTCGTGGAATTCCGGCAGTTCGAGGGCGGGCTGCTTGGCCAGCAGCACGACGAAGCGCCGGAAGGCGTTCTGGCAGGTCGCGTACCGCTCGTAGGCACGGCTGGACCGCACCTCCGGCAGCGCGCGCGATCCGGGGATCACCCAGATCCAGCCGATGCCGTCCCGGACGTGCGTGATCCGGGCGGTGAGCCCCTCCGCGGCGACCCGTAAGCCGTCGAAGCCGCGCTCCGCCTCCCCGGCCGTTTCGTACGCGGCCGGGGTGACCGCGACCACCCGGCCGTTCGGCGCCTTCAGCTGCCAGCGGTACCGCCCGTCCGGTGCCCGTTCGGCCCGGAACCCCCCTCGACTTGCCCCTGCTGCGGTGTGACCGCGGCTCGACGCGTCCACTGCTCCCCCACAGTCCGGTTCCTCTCCGAGACGGGAGTAAAGCTATGTGTGCACACGAGAGCGCCGGAAGGCCGCGAAATGCACAACTTGCTCCGTTGGCCGGGAAGTTCTCTCTCGTTAAACTTTCACCGAGTGCACACCAACCGCGCGCCAACCAAACCCGGCACCGATCCCCGTCGTTTACAAACTGTTCGAAGGCGTCCGGGCGGCGTCCCACCCTTCGGACGGGCGTTCACAGTCGGGCGGTCCAGCGCACCCGGGTGCCCCTGCCGTACGGGCCCGGCTCGTGCCAGGCGTCGCCACCGAGCGCCTCGGCGCGCCGGGTCAGGTTCCGCAGGCCGCTGCGCCGCCCGCCCGCGGGGATGCCGACGCCGTCGTCGGTGACGGTCAGCAGGACGCCGGGCCGCCCGCCCCGGTCCAGCGACTCCGGGTCGCCGCCGACCGGCCGGCCGCCGTCGTCCAGGTGCACGGTCGCGTCGACCTCCACGCCGACCCGGGAGGCCCGGGCGTGCCGGGCCGTGTTGGACAGCATCTCCCGCAGCGCCGCGAGCAGTTGACGGCCGGTCTTCTCGCCGACCAGGCTCTCCACCGGGCCGACGAAGGAGACCGAGGGCTTGAAGCCGAGCGCCGCCGCGGCCTGGCTGCACTCGCGCAGCACCCTGGTCCGCAGGGTGTCCGGCTCGTCGCCCTGGTCGTCGTGCTGGAGCGCGTAGATGGTGGTGCGGACCTCCTGGATGGTGGCGTCCAGCTCGTCCACCGCCTCGCCGATGCGGACCTTCACCTCGGGGACGATGGCGCGCCGGGCGGCGCCCTCCAGCATCATGCCGGTGGCGAAGAGCCGCTGGATGACCAGGTCGTGGAGGTCCCGGGCGATCCGGTCGCGGTCCTGGAAGACCGCGAGCCGCTGCTGGTCGCGCTGGCCCTCGGCGAGCCGCAGCGCGAGCGCGGCCTGCGAGGCGAAGGTCTCGGCGAGCTGCTTCTCGGCCTCGGAGAACGGCACGGCGCCGCGCGACCGCCAGACGCAGAGCCCGCCGAGCACCCGGCCGGCGGCGACCATCGGCACGGCCAGCGAGGGCCCGAAGCTGCGGGCGAGCCGGATCACCACGGTCGGATCGGTGGACATGTCGTCGAGGTGGACGCTCTCCCCCTTGAGGAGCTGGACCGCGACGCTGCCGGGCGGCATCAGCTCGCCCTGGAGGAACTCGGCCGCCTCCCCGGAGGCGTGTGCCACCCGCATCTGGCCGTCGACGGTCGGCAGCAGGATCATCCCGAGCGCGGCGTCCGCCAGCTCCCGGACCTGCTCGGCCGCGACGGTGAGCGCCACCTCGGCCTCGTCGGTGGAGAGCAGCGCGGTGGTGACGGCGGCCGCGCCCGCGATCCACCGCTCCCGGCGCCGGCCCTCCTCGTAGAGGCGGGAGTTCTCGATCGCGACGCCGGCCGCGGCGGCCAGTGCGTGCACCACCTGCTCGTCCTCCGGGGTGAAGGCGCCGCCGCTGCGCTTCTCGGTCAGGTAGAGGTTGCCGAACACCTCGTCGCGGATCCGGATCGGCTCGCCGAGGAAGGTCTTCATCCCCGGGTGGTGCGGCGGGAAGCCGTAGGAGCGCGGGTCGGCGGTGAGGTCGCTGAGCCGCAGCGGCTCGGGCCGGTCGATCAGCGCGCCGAGGATGCCCCGGCCGACCGGCAGCTCGCCGATCTCCTGGACGGTCTCGTCGTCGACCCCGACATGGATGAAGTCCTGCAGTCCGTGGCCCCCGGGCGCGACCACCCCGAGCGCGGCGTACCGGGCGTCCACCAGCTCGGCCCCGCCGGCGGCGATCCGGTGCAGGGTGGCGTGCAGGTCCAGCCCGGCGCCGACCGAGACGACGGCCTCCAGCAGCCGTTGCATCCGGTCGGTGACGGCCGCCGCCGACTGCAACCGCTCCGATACCTCGGTGACCAGCGCGTCCAGCCCGAGGGAGGAGATCTCGGGCACCCGGTGCGGCGCCTGGTCGGGCTCCGGCGCCGGCGGGGTGAAGTCGGGCAGGTCTGGCGTGGGGTCCATGGTGAGAGCGTAGTTTGTACGGTTTTCGACAGAAGTAACGACGCGACGGGCCGAAGGGTCCGCCCCGGTCATCCGACCGCCAGCGGCAGCGCGTCGGCCTCCCGTTCACGGTCCCGCATCCGCCGCAGGCGACCGTCGGGGCGGGCGGTCAGGTCGGACCAGCGGCCGCGCTCGACGACCCGGCCGGCGTCCAGGACGAGGACCTCGTCGACGGTGGTGTCGTCGAGGCCGGCCAGCCGGTGGGTGATCAGGACGGTGGTGCGGCCGGCGGTGGCGGCGAGCAGGTCGGCGGTCAGGGCGTCGGCGGTGGGCAGGTCGAGGTGCTCGGCCGGCTCGTCCAGGACCAGCACCGGGAAGTCGGCGAGCAGCGCCCGGGCCAGGGCGAGCCGCTGGCGCTGGCCGCCGGAGAGGCGGGCGCCGTGCTCGCCGACCATGGTGTCCAGGCCGTCCGGCAGGGACTCGGTGAAGTCCAGCAGCCGGGCGGCGGCGAGGGCCGCGCGCAGCTCCTCCTCGTCGGCGTCCGGCCGGGCCAGGCGCAGGTTCTCGCGCAGCGAGCTGTCGAAGACGTGCGCGTCCTGGGCGCAGAGCCCGATCACCCGGCGGACGTCCTCCCCGGCGAGTTCCCGGCTGTCCACGGCCTGCGGAGCGCCGGCGGCGAGCACCACGCTCCCGGCGTCCTGCTCCAGGAAGCGCAGCAGCGCCTGGGCCAGGGTGGTCTTGCCGGAGCCGGACGGGCCGACCACGGCGATCCGCCGGCCCGCGGTGAGGTCGAGGTCGACCCCGGCCAGCGCGGCGCGGTCCTGGCCGGGGTGGCGGGCGGTCAGCCCGCGGACGGCGATCGGCAGCGGCCGCTCGGGCAGGGCCTTCGGCGCGGCCGGCTCGGCGACCGCGGCGGGCGCGTCCAGCACCTCGTCCAGCCGGGCCGAGGCGGCCTGGCTGCGCCGACGGGCCTGGACGGCCGACGGCATGCCGGTGACCGCCTCGAAGGCGGCCAGCGGGGTGAGCACGACCACCGCCAGGCAGACCGGGGCGAGCGCCCCGGACTCCACGCCGCGCAGGCCGACGGCCGCGGCGGCGGCCACGGTGAGGCCGGTGAGCAGGGTGATCAGCCCGGTGCCGAGCGCGGCGGTGGCGGCCGAGCGGGCGGCCAGCCCGGTCAGCGCATTGTCGGCGACACGGACGGCGGCGAGCCGGCCGGGCAGCGCGCCGGCCACGGTGAGTTCGGCGGTCCCGCTGAAGGCGTCCAGCACGGTGGTGGCGAGCCTGCCGCGCGCCGGGGCCTGGCGGCGTTCGGCGGCGGCCGACCAGCGGGCGGCCAGCGCGGGCACCGCCAGGCCGGCCAGCAGCAGGCCGGTGCCGAGCACCAGCCCGGCGGCGGGCAGGAAGGCGCCCATGGCGAGGGCGGCGGCCAGCGAGACCACCGCGGCCACGACGGCCGGCAGGCGCCAGCGCAGGTAGTGGTCCTGGACGGCGTCGACGTCGGCGACCAGCCGGGAGAGCAGGTCGCCGCGGCGGAACGCGGGCAGCGCGGCCGGGGCGAGCGCGGTGAGCCGGCGGTAGACGGCGGCGCGCAGGGTGCCGAGGGTGCGCAGCACGGCGTCGTGCGAGACCAGCCGCTCGGCGTAGCGGAGGACGCTGCGGCCGATGCCGAAGGCGCGCACCGCGGTGACGGCCATCATCAGGTGCAGGACGGGCGGCATCTCGGAGGCGCGGGAGATGAGGTAGCCGGAGGTGGCCATCAGCGCGACGGCGCAGCCGAGGGCGAGCGAGCCGAGCAGGACCGAGAGGGCGAGCCGGGGCTTGACGGTGCCCGGGCCGGGCTCCGGGCCGTCCTGCGGGGCCGGCGGGGTGGGCCGGCCGCGGTGCGCGAGCACGGGGACGGCGTCCTCGGAGGAGGCCGGGGGAGCGGCGGGGCCGTCCAGCCGGACCTGCCGGTCGGCGGCGGCCAGCAGCGCGGGCCGGTGCGCGACCAGCAGCACGGTGCGCGCCGGGTCGGCGGCCAGCGCCCGGACGGTGTCCACCACGGCCGCCTCGGAGGCGCCGTCGAGATTGGCGGTGGGCTCGTCGAGCAGGACGAGCGGCCGGTCGTCGGCGAGCAGCACCCGGGCGAGCGCGAGCCGCTGGCGCTGGCCGGCGGAGAGTCCGGCGCCGTCCTCGCCGAGGGGGGCGTCCAGCCGGGTGACGAAGTCCAGGGCGTGCGCCGCGCCCAGCGCCGTCCACAGCTGCTCGTCGGTGGCCTCCGGCCGGTAGAGCCGCAGGTTGTCGCCGACGGTGCCGGCGAACAGGTGGGGGTGCTGCGGCACCCAGGCGATCTGCCGCCGCCAGCTCTCCGGGTCCAGTTCGGCCAGGTCGTGGGTGCGCCCGTCGGCGGCGGTGATCCGGACGGTGCCGGCGTCCGGGGCGGCGAGGCCGAGCAGGACGCCGAGCAGGGTGGACTTTCCGGCGCCGGACGGGCCGGTGAGCGCCACGGTCTCGCCCGGGCGCAGCACCAGCGCGGCGCCGTCGAGGGCGGGCGCGGTGCGGTCGGCGAAGCGCACGGTGAGCCCGTCGGCCTCGACGACGGCCCCGGCGAGCGCGGGCGCGGGCACCGTGCCGGCGGCCGGCAGCGGGGTCTGGAGCACCTCGAAGATCCGGTCGGCGGCGGTCAGGCCCTCGACGCTGGAGTGGTAGAGCGCGCCGACCTGGCGGATCGGGAAGTAGACCTCGGGGGCGAGGATCAGGATCAGCAGGCCGGTCTCCAGGTCGAGGCTTCCGTTCACCAGCCGGAAGCCGATCGAGACGGCGACCAGCGCGACCGAGAGGGTGGAGAGCAGTTCCAGGGCGAAGGAGGAGACGAAGGCGATCCGCAGGGTGCGCAGGGTGGCCCTGCGGTAGTCGGCGGTGATCCTCGCGATGGTGGCGGCCTGGGCGCGGGCCCGGTTGAAGACCTTGAGCGTGGGCAGTCCGGCGACCACGTCCAGGAAGTGGTGGGAGAGCCGGGCGAGGGTGGTCCACTGGCGGTCCATCCGGGCCTGGGTGGCCATCCCGATCAGCACCATGAACAGCGGGATCAGCGGCAGGGTGCCGGCGATGATCGCGGCCGAGGTGGCGTCGGCGCCGACGATCCGCAGCAGCACGGCGGCCGGGACGACCACGGCGAGCGCCAGCTGCGGCAGGTAGCGGGCGAAGTAGTCGTCGAGGGCGTCGACGCCGCGGGTGGCGAGGGCGGTGAGTTCGCCGGTGCGCCGGCCCGCCGGGTGGGCCGGGCCGAGCGCGGTGGCGTGGTCGAGCAGCCGGCGCCGCAGGGTGGACTTCACCCGGGCGACGGACCGGTGCGCGGTCAGTTCGGTGAGCCAGCCGACCAGCCCGCGCCCGATCGCGGTGAGCACCAGCAGCGCCAGCGGCGCGGTGAGCTCGTCGAGCCCGGTCCGCTGCTGGAAGCCGCGGACCACGAGTTCGGCGATCAGGCCCGCCTGGGCGACCACCAGGGCCGCGTTCACGGCGCCCAGGAGGACGGTCCCGGCGAGGAAGGTCCGGGTGGTGCGGGCGTACCCGAGGAGTCGGGGGTCGACCGGCTTCATGGCGTCAGGCCTTGTCGAGGGCGGCGGCCGGGTCGTGCCCGGGGATGTGCTGGACGCCGATCCGCTTGCGGAACA
Organism: Kitasatospora sp. NPDC057500; assembly: GCF_042802195.1. Lineage (NCBI taxonomy): Bacteria > Bacillati > Actinomycetota > Actinomycetes > Kitasatosporales > Streptomycetaceae > Kitasatospora > Kitasatospora sp. NPDC057500. The sequence goes on from NZ_JBHVER010000016.1 coordinate 65,910, forward strand.
CCCAGTACGTCCAGCCCTGGTAGAGCAGCACGAGCGGGGTGAAGACCACCGCCACGACGGTCATCAGCTTGAGCGTGTAGGCCGCGGAGGCCGCGTTGCTCACGGTCAGGCTCCACTCCGGGTTCAGCGTGGACGGCATGACGTCCGGGAAGAGCGACAGGAAGAGCATCGCGACGGCGGCCACCACGGTGACGCCGGAGAGGACGAACGCCCAGCCCTCGCGGGCCACGTGGTTGGCGCCGAGCGCGCCGACCAGCGCGAGCACGGCGACCACCAGGGCGGCGAGGCTCCAGCCGTTGCCGTGGTTGGCCTGGGTCCAGATCAGGAAGACCGCGGCGAGCGCCGCCGTCGCCAGTCCGACCCGCAGGGCGGTGGCCCGGGCCCGCTCGCGGATCTCGCCGACCGTCTTGAGCGCGGCGAACACCGCGCCGTGGAAGACGAACAGCACCAGCGTCACCAGGCCGCCGAGCAGCGCGTACGGGTTGAGCAGGTCCCAGAAGGTGCCGACGAAGTTCTTCTCCGCGTCGATGTCCACGCCGCGCACGATGTTGGCGAAGGCGACGCCCCAGAGGAAGGCCGGGATCAGCGAGGTCCAGAAGATCGCCTCCTCCCAGTTGCGCTGCCAGCGCGGTTCGGGCCGCTTGGCCCGGTACTCGAAGGCGACGCCGCGCACGATCAGGCAGACCAGGATGATCAGCAGCGGGATGTAGAAGCCGCTGAACAGGGTGGCGTACCAGTCCGGGAAGGCCGCGAAGGTGGCGCCGCCGGCGGTCAGCAGCCAGACCTCGTTGCCGTCCCAGACCGGGCCGATGGTGTTGATCAGCACCCGCCGCTCGGTGGTGTTGCGGGCCAGCGTCTTGGTGAGGACGCCGATGCCGAAGTCGAAGCCCTCCAGGAAGAAGTAGCCGATCCAGAGGACGGCGATCAGGACGAACCAGACGTCGTGAAGTTCCATGGTGTGTCGGTCCTATCGATCCTCGGGGGCCTCAGTAGGCGAAGGCGAGCGGCTTGTCGGCGTCGTCGCCGGCGGCCGGGCCGCGCAGGGACGGGTCCTCGGCGGGCGGCTGCTCGTCGGTGGCCGGGCCGGCCTTGGCGTACTTGACCAGCAGCCTGACCTCGATGACGGCGAGGATCGCGTACAGCGCGGTGAAGGTGGCCAGCGCGCCGATCTGGGTGCCGACGCCCACGTTGGGCGAGACGGCGCTGGCGGTGGTCATCAGTCCGAAGACGGCCCAGGGCTGGCGGCCCATCTCGGTGAAGATCCAGCCGAAGCTGTTGGCGATCAGCGGGAATCCCATGGTGAGGATGCCGATCCGCCAGCTCCACTTGGTGAGGAAGGGGCCCAGCTCCCGCTTCGGGGTGAGCATCAGCCTCGGCACCTCGTCGTCGCCGGTGCGGAACTCCGGGGCCAGGAAGCGCTTCTTGCGGGTGGTCCAGAGTCCGATCAGGCCGGCCACGAAGGAGGTCATCCCGAAGCCGATCATGAGGCGGAAGCCCCAGTAGGTGACGAAGATGCTCGGGATGTAGTCCTTGGGGTCGCCGCCGTACTTGGCGGCCTCGGCCGCGGCGGTGTCGTTGATGCCGGGGACGGCGGAGCTGAAGTCGCTGTTGGCGAGGAAGGACAGCGCCGCGGGGATCTCCAGCTCGACCGAGTTGTGGCCCTTGCCGACGTCGCCGACCGCGAAGACCGAGAACGGCGCGGGGGCCTTGGTGTCCCAGAGCGCCTCGGCGGCGGCCATCTTCATCGGCTGCTGGCGGAACATGACCTTGGCGAGCTGGTCGCCGCTGAGCGCGGTCCCGAGGCCGGCGATGACGGCGATGACCAGGCCGAGGCGGAGCGAGGTGCGCATCGCGGCGATCCGCTTGGGGTCGGCGGTGGCGGGCTTGCGCCTGGCCTTCCAGAGGTGGAAGGAGGCGATGCCGACCATGAACGCCGCGCCGGTCAGGAAGGCCGCGGTCAGGGTGTGCAGGACGACGGTGACGGTGGTGTCCTGGAACAGCACCCGCGCGATGTCGTTGAGCTGGGCCTTCCCGGTCGCCGGGTCGATCGCGTAGCCGACCGGGTGCTGCATCCAGGAGTTGGCCGCCAGGATGAAGTAGGCGGAGAGCACGGTGCCGAGTGCGACCATCCACATGCAGGCGCAGTGCAGCTTCCGGGGCAGCTTGTCCCAGCCGAAGATCCACAGGCCGATGAAGGTCGACTCGAAGAAGAAGGCGATCAGCGCCTCCATCGCGAGCGGGGCGCCGAAGACGTCACCGACGAAGCGGGAGTAGTCGGACCAGTTCATGCCGAACTGGAACTCCTGGACGATGCCGGTGACCACGCCCATCGCGATGTTGATCAGGAAGAGCTTCCCCCAGAACTTGGTGGCGTGGAAGTACTTCTCCTTGTCCGTCCGCACCCACGCGGTCTCCAGCCCGGCGACTATCGCGGCGAGGCTGATGGTGAGCGGGACGAAGAGGAAGTGGTAGACGGTGGTGATGCCGAATTGCCATCGCGCGATGGTCTCGTGAGCGATTGCCAGTTCCACGTCGCCCTCTCTCCAACCGACCCTCTGAGGTCACATATCGGACAAACTTCATGTATAGCCGGAGACCGCTGCCCAAGCGTGCAAGCTTGTCCGCTTGTGAACGTGAACACGTTCACAAGCACAGTATCCATCACCCTTACGCGGGCGATGCGGGCGGGGTGGGCTCGGGCCCGGGGCTGACCAGCGGCGATGCCGTGCGCACAGTCTGTAAGGACACCCGCCCGGCCACAACGAGCGGCCGGGCGGGTGGAGTGGGAAATCCGGACGATCCGTAGCATTGACAGCCGGGCGGTCGTCCGGGACGGCCCGGTAGGGCCGGCCGGGCGGAGCGGCTACTCCCCCGGCGCCGGGTGGCTGCCGTAGGGGCGGGTGATCAGCTCCATGCCGTGGCCGGCCGGGTCGAGGAAGTAGACCCCCCGGCCGCCGTGGTGGTGGTTGATCTCGCCGGGCTGCTTCATGCCCGGATCGGCGAAGTACCCGACGCCGTCCGCGACGAGGCGTGCGAGGGCCGCGTCGAACACCTCGTCCGCGACGAGGAAGGCGTAGTGCTGGAGGACGATCGACTCGGCGGGGATCGCGGCGAAGTCGAGGGTGACGCCGTTGTCGGTGGTCACCGGGACGAACGGGCCCCAGGCCGTCCCCACCTCAAGGCCGAGGATCCCCGCCAGGAACTCGGCGGACTCCCGGCTGTCCCGGGCGTGGACGATGGTGTGGTTGAACTGTACGGACATGTGTGGAATGCCTCCGTAAGGCACTCACGGGCTACCTCCATGCCTCACCCGGCCGGTGACCGACACGCGATGCCGTGCGCACGATCCTAGGCCTGCCCTTCCCGCTCACGCCAGCGCCTTCCGCACTCCCGTGCCAGACTTCCACCCCATGCGAACGATCGTCGAGGAGATGGCCGGCCGGCTGGCCGCGGTACCGGGCGTGGTCGGCGTCGTGCTGGGCGGCAGCCGGGCGCGGGGCGAGCACCGGCCGGACTCCGACTGGGACTTGGGCCTCTACTACCGCGCCGGGCTCGACCTGGACGCGCTGCGCGCGGTGGCGGGGCCGGACGTCGGGGTGACCGGTCCGGGCGGCTGGGGGCCGTGGGTCGACGGCGGGGCCTGGCTCACCGTCGAGGGCCTCGGCCGGGTGGACTGGATCCTGCGCGACCTCGACCGGGTGGACCGGGTCCGGGCCGACTGCCTGGCCGGCCGCTACGAGGTGGGGATCCAGGCCGGGCACCCGCTCGGCTTCTGGTCGCCCTGCTACGTCGGCGAGTTGGCCCTCGGCCAGGTGCTCGCCGACCCGTCCGGGGCGCTGACGGAGCGCCGGTCCGCCTACGCCGTCTACCCGGAGCCGCTGCGGACCGCCCTGACCGGGAGCACCTGGGAGGCCGGGTTCCTGCTCGACGGGGCCGCCAAGGGCGCGGCCCGCGACGACGTCCTGTACGTCGCGCTCTGCCTCTCCCGCGCCGTCGGCGTCCTGGTGCAGGCGCTGTACGCGGCCGACCGCCGCTGGTGCCTCAACGAGAAGGGCGCGCTCGCCGTCGCCGGGACGCTGCCGGGCGCCCCGGACGGCTTCGGCCCCCGCGCCCGCGCCCTGCTCGCCGCCCCCGGCGACGGACCGGAGGCGCTCGCCGCCACCGTGGCCGCCGCCCGGGCCCTGGTCGCCGACACCGAGGCCGCCCTGCGCATCGCCTGAGGCCGCGTCAGGCGCGGCCGAGGAGCTGGGTGCCGGAGGCGGACGGGGCTCGGGCGGTGAAGTAGTCGACGAAGCCGCGCAGGAACTCCGCCGCGGTGATGACGCCGTCCCCGTCGGTGTCCAACTGGCGGAATCCGTGCGAGAGCTCCGCCGGGTGCAGGCGCCGCCCGTCGAACAGCACCCGGTACTCGGCGAAGTCCAGCAGGCCGTCGCCGTCGGCGTCGGCCGCCGCGAACACCGCCCGCAGCGCGGGCAGCATGCCGCCCTCCAGGTACGCCGGGTCGCGGTCGCAGCCGGCCAGCGTCGCGCCGATGTACTCCTCCCGGCTGATCCGGCCGTCGCCGTCGGCGTCCATGCCCGCCCGCAACTGCTCCCACCACTCCTCGAACGCGGCGTACACCCGGGCCTCGCCGTCCTCGGAGAGCTCCAGCCGCCAGCAGACGTTGTGCGCCATCGCCTGGAGGTCGCGGGCGGTGAGCCAGCCGTCCCCGGTCTGGTCGAGGACCTCCCGGAAGAACCGGTCCAGCCGGGGCGGCCGGGTGTCCTGGCGCGGCATCCGCCGGGGCCGGGACGGCGGGCGCACGCCCGGGGCGCGGTAGCGGAGGCGGTCCGGCAGCCTGGTCAGCACCAGCCGGCCGCCGCCGTGCAGCAGCCGGGAGAGCAGCGCCCCGCGGCGGGTGGGGACCAGGCCGAACCGCTCGCGGTACACCGCCGGGAGGTCCGCCACGGTCAGCTCGGCGACCGCCTTGGCCACCACCCGCCGCAGCACCCGCCAGCCGGCCGGCCCGAGGAAGCCCAGCCGCCGCGGGCAGGGCGCCTCGTGCAGCATCCCGTACAGCAGGTGGCGCGCCGTCCCGGTGAACTCCAGCCGCTCGGCGGTCGTCCGCCGCAGGTAGCCGGGCAGCTCGGCGGCGGTCTCGGGCAGCTCCCCGGGCGGCAGCCCGAACACCGCGGCGATGTCGGCGAACTCCCGGTAGAGCGCTTCGAGTTCGTCGGCCGAGTAGGGGTCACCGCTCAACTCCCGCATGGCGGCCACCGATTCGAAGAGGGTGAGCAGCACCCAGGCCCGGGTGGCCGGGTCGTGGGCGTCGTAGGCACGGCCGTCCCCGGTGGTGCCGCGGATCCGCCGGTGCGCCCGGTCGAGCCGCTTGACCTCGCGCCACAGCTGCTCCTGGTCGGCCTGGAAGAGCCGCCGCCCGCTGCCGAGGGTGTGCTCGATCCGCCGCCAGGGGTGGCCTCGGTAGGTCGAGTGCTCCTCCATCCCGGCCGCGACCACCGGGTGGGACGCCTGGAGCACCAGCAGCCGCCAGGCGACCAGCACGATCCGCCACTCCGAGAGGTCCCGGCGGAAGGAGATGTTGGGACGTGGTGCCGACGCTGAGGACGCTGCTGACGCTGCCATCCGGGATCTCCTGGGACTTGCGGGACCTTCGCGTACGGGCGGGGCCCTTCCCGGCCGTCCGAGCGGGAAACCAGGCGGAGGATTGGTCAGACAGTCCTACTTGACAGAGGCTGTCACCTCCGCGAGGTCCGCGAGGTCGGCCGCGTCCAGCCGCAGCGCGGCGGCGGCGATGTTCTCCTCCAGGTGCGCCGGCGAGGAGGTGCCCGGAATGGCGAGGATCGCCGGCGAGAGCGCCAGCAGCCAAGCCACCATCACCTGGGCCCGGGTGGCGCCGTGCCGCTCGGCGACCCGGCGCAGCGCCGGGTGGTCGGGCACGCCGGTACCGCCCAGCGGGTAGAACGGGACGAAGGCGATGCCCCGCTCGGTGCAGTCGGCCAGCAGCCGCTCGTCCGCCTCGTCGTGCTCCAGCACGCTGAACCTGTTCTGCACCGCGACCACCGGGGCGAGCGCCTCCGCCTCGGCGAGCTGGGCCGCGTTCACATTGCTGACGCCCAGCTGCCGGATCAGCCCCTCCTCGCGCAACTCGGCCAGTGCGGCGAAGGGTTCGGCGATCGAGGACTGGCTGGGCAGCCGGCGCAGGTAGACCAGGTCGAGCCGGTCCACGCCGAGCTCGCGCAGATTGCGGTGGACCGCCGCGCGCAGGGCGTCCCGGTCCGCCGGGTCCATCCAGGAGCCGTCCGGTTCGCGGCCGGGGCCGACCTTGGTGGCGATCACCAGGTCGTCCCGGTAGGGGTGCAGGGCCCGCCGGATCAGGTCGTTGGCGGAGACGTCGCGGAAGAAGTAGAACCAGGCGGTGTCGATGTGGTCGACACCCAGCTCCGCCGCCCGGCGCAGCACCCGCAGGCTCAGCTCCGGGTCGCAGGCGGGGCCCTCCCAGTCACGGGAGGGCAGCTTCATCGCGCCGAAGCCCATCCGGGACACCGGCAGTTCGCCGCCGAGGAGGAAGGTGCCGGCCGCGGAGGTCTCAGGAGTCGTCGTCATGGCACCCAGCCTCACCCGGGCTCGCCGGACCGCCGTCCGATCTGGCAGCTTGCTGCCATGAGCACCGATCAGATCATCACCCTGCACGGCGAACGCGAGCTCGTCCAGCGGGCCGGCCACCTCTTCGTCGCCTCGCGCGAGGAGTTCCTGGTCGCCGCCGCCGATCTGGTGACCTGGTCGGCGGGCGTCAACGCGGCCTTCCGGGAGGGGAAGCGGCCGCACGTCGTCCCCGGCCTGACCATGCGCAAGCTGTACAGCAGGCGCGCCCTCGCCGACCCCGAGCAGCACCAGCGGCTGCGGCGGATCGCCGCGAGCGGCATCGAGGTCCGGATCTCCGACGGACCGCTCGCCCGGGAGGCCATCGTCATCGACCGGCGCACCGCGATCCTGGCCGGCGCCCCGGTGCGCGGCGTGCCCACCTACACCGTGGTGCGGGCCCCCGAGGTCGTCGACGGCGTGCGCTCGCTGTTCCGCGCCACCTGGGAGACCGCCACCGACCTCGCCGACTGCGCCGCCCCGCCGCCCCCGCTCACCGACCAGGCCCGCCGCATCCTGCGCACCCTCGCCGCCGGCCACACCGACGAGACCGGCGCCCGCCTCCTCGGTGTCTCGCTGCGCACCTACCGCCGCCGCGTCGCCGACCTCATGACCGCCCTGGGCGCCACCTCCCGCTTCCAGGCCGGACTGCTCGCCCAGGGCCTGCTGGAGGAGGAGGCCGGCCCTCGTTGATCCCGGGGGGGTTCAGCGCTGGTGGGGGAGTTCGAGGCGGAAGGTGGCGCCACTGCCGGGGGCGGTGTGGAGGGTGAGGGCGCCGCCGTGGGCGTGGGTGAGGGCGGTGGCGATGGCGAGGCCCAGGCCGGCGCCGCCGCGCCGGTCGTGGCGGCTGCGGGAGGCGTCGACGCGGTAGAAGCGGTGGAAGACCAGGGCGGCCTGGTCGGCGGTGAGGCCCGGTCCGGAGTCGGCGACCTCCAGCAGGCAGAGGCCGTCGTCGGTGCCCACACCGATCCGCACCGGGGTGCCGGGCGGGGTGTGCTTGACGGCGTTGCCGACCAGGTTGGTGACCACCTGGCGCAGCCGGGCCTCGTCGCCGAGCACCGGGGCGGGCCCGGGCGGGCCGCTGCCGGCCGGGCCGGTGAGCGCGACCGGGCGGCTGGGGTCGAGCGCGGTGAGGTCGTGCAGGGCGTCGGCGGCCAGCGTGCGCAGGTCCATCGGGGCGAGGTCGAGCGGGCGTTCCTCGTCGAGCCGGGCGAGCACCAGCAGGTCCTCGACCAGGGCGCCCATCCGCACCGCCTCGTTCTCGATCCGGCCCATGGTCCGCCGCACGTCCGCCTCGGTCGGCAGCGCGCCCATCCGGTACAGCTCGGCGAAGCCCCGGATGCCGGCCAGCGGGGTGCGCAACTCGTGCGAGGCGTCCGCGACGAACCGGCGCATCCGGGCCTCGGAGTCGGCACGGGCGGCGAACGCGGACTCGATCTGCGCCAGCATCCCGTTCAGCGCGACGGAGAGCCGGCCGACCTCGGTGTGCGGCGCGAGCTCGGGCATCCGGTGGGAGAGCTCGCCGGCCGCGATCAGCTCGGCACCCTCCTCGATCCGGCGCAGCGGCCGCAGCCCGGTCCGGACGGCGAAGAAGCCGAGCGCGGCGATCACCACCAGGACGCCGCCGCCGATGCCGAGGAAGGCGGTGCGCAGCCGGGCGACGGTGCCGTCGATGTCCTCCCGGGAGACGGCGACCATCACGTACGCGGAGCTGGGCGCGGGCGCGGCGAACGGGCCGGTCGGGGAGCTCTGCCGCTGGACCGGGAGCACCACCGTCCGCCAGCGGTGCCGGCCGCCGCGCTGGTCGGGCAGGTCGAAGGGGGTGCCGGCCTCGACGCGGGCGGGGTCGAAGCCCGCCAGCTGCGGCGCCGGGTCGGTCTCGGAGACCGGCTGGCGCACCACGAACTGCACCTTGCCGTCGGCGGACAGGTACTGGACCAGGTACTGGCTGGGCAGGGTGGCCAGGTACTGGGTGGCGGAGCGCTTGCCGCCGACCGCCGGCTGCTGCTGCTTGGCGTCCGGCCAGTTGAGCCGGGACGGGGCGCGCCGGGCGAGCGGGTCGGCGTAGCGCTCCAGCTGCTCGTCGAGCCGCTGCACCAGCTGGTGCCGGACGCTGCCGAGCACCACGGTGTCGCTGATCACCAGCCCGGTGGTGACCAGCACGAGCAGCAGCACCAGCAGCCGGGCGCGCAGCGACAGCCGGCCGAGCCGGCGGGACGGGGCGGTCAACTCCGTGCTGCTCAGCCCTGCGGCGGGCGGCGCAGGGCGTAGCCGATGCCGCGCACGGTGTGGATCAGCTTGGGCCCGTGCACCGGACCGGAGTCGAGCTTGCGGCGCAGGTAGGAGATGTACGACTCGACGATGGAGAGGTCGCCGCCGAAGTCGTAGGCCCAGACGTGGTCGAGGATCTGCGCCTTGGAGACCACCCGGCCGACGTTGGCCATCAGGTAGTGCAGCAGCTTGAACTCGGTCGGGGAGAGCGCGACCACGCTGCCGCCGCGGGTGACCTCGTGGGCCGTCGGGTCGAGGACGAGGTCGGCGACGACCAGCCGGCCGTCCTCGGCCGGTCCGCCGGAGCGGCGCAGGATGGCGCGGATCCGGGCGATCAGCTCCTCCAGGCTGAACGGCTTGGTCACGTAGTCGTCGGCGCCCGCGGCCAGGCCCTGGACCTTGTCGCCGACGCCGTCCTTGGCCGTGAGGAAGAGCACCGGCAGGTGGTCGCCGGGGTGGCCGTGGGCGGGGCCCGCGATGAGGCCGCGGCTGGTCTGCTCGCGCAGCCGCTCGACGACGGTGAAGCCGTCGAGGTCGGGCAGCATCACATCGAGGACGACCAGGTCGGGGCGGTCCGCCGCGATCAGCCGGAGCGCCTCGGCCCCGGTGGCCGCCGAGGCCACCCGGAAGCCGGAGAAGCGCAGCGAGGCGGACAGCAGTTCGCGGATGTTCGGTTCGTCGTCGACGACGAGGAGGTAGGCCTCCCCCTGGCCGCCGCTGGTCACCGCCGAGGTTCCTGGTGTCGACACAGTGCCTTGCACGGGGGTTCCGCCTCCCGGTCGGACGATGGCGTTCAGCTTGAGGCTAGCCCGGGGAGGCTATGGGCCATCGATGAATGTTGGATTAACACCTTATCGGGCGGTTTTGTACGGAGGGACCCGCGGGGCGGGCCTCGATGGTGTGCGCACGGCGTGGGCGGCGGTCCGCCCACGGTGCCGGGGAGGTGCACGGCCCGGCTCCCGGAGGAGGTCGGGCCGGGCCGCGCGGGCGTCCGGGGCGGCCGGGTCAGCCTCCGGACGCGGACCGGGAGCCGCCGACCAGTTGGGTCGCGGCGTAGCCGCCGTCGCCGGTCGGGGTGCGATCCCCCAGCCTGTCCCCAGGAACACCCAGGCACTCCTGATCCGCCGATGGTCCGGCGGGCCCCTCGTCCGT